>JAKDKQ010000404.1 GCA_030453295.1 Janibacter sp. | reverse complement strand
CGGAAGGGCTGCACGCTCGCACCCAGGGCGTTGAGGCGCTCGGCGAGGTCCTCGTAGCCGCGGTGGATGACGTAGACATTGCGCAGGTAGGACGTGCCCGGCGCAGCGAGCATCGCCAGCAGGACGACCACGCCGGGGCGCAGCGCCGGCGGGCAGGTGACCTCGTTGGCGCGCCAGCGGTTGGGGCCCTCGACCAGGACGCGGTGGGGGTCCATGAGCGTCACCTTGCCACCGATCTTGTTGAGCTCGGTGAGGTAGATGGCGCGGTTGTCGTAGACCCAGTCGTGGATCGTCGTGGTGCCCTCGGCGCACGCGGCGATGAGCGCGAAGAAGGGCAGGTTGTCGATGTTGAGGCCGGGGAAGGGCATCGGGTGGATCTTGTCGATCGGTGCCTTGAGCGGCCCGGGGTGGGTCGTGATGTCGACGAGGCGGGTACGGCCGTTGTCGGCGAGGTACTCCTGCGACAGCGAGTACTGCATGCCCATGCCCGCCAGGGTCGCGAGCTCGATCTCGAGGAACTCGATGGGGGAGCGCCGGATCGTGATCTCCGACTTGGTGACGACTGCGGCAGCGATCAGGCTCATCGCCTCGATCGGGTCCTCGCTGGGGGAGTACTCGACGTCGATGTCGATGTCCTTCTTGCCGGTGATGACGAGGGTGGTCGTCCCGATGCCCTCGACCTCCACACCCAGCTTTTCGAGGAAGAAGCACAGGTCCTGGACCATGTAGTTGGGCGACGCATTGCGGATGGTCGTGCGGCCCGGGTGGCGGGCGGCGGCCATCAGCGCATTTTCGGTGACGGTGTCGCCACGCTCGGTGAGGATGATCGCCTTGTCTGCGTCGACCATGCCGGTGACCGTGGCCTCGTAGGAGCCCTGGGTGGCGGCAACGTCGAGCCCGAAGTGGGTCAGCGAGGTCATGTGCGGCTCGACCGTGCGCGTCCCGAGGTCGCACCCGCCGGCGTAGGGGAGGCTGAAGTGCTCGAACTCGTGCAGCAGCGGGCCGAGGAACATGATGACCGTGCGGGTGCGGCGGGCCGCCTCCTCGTCCATCGTGTCCAGGCTCAGGCGCTCCGGCGGGGTGATCTCCAGGTCCGAGCTGTCGGGCAGCCAGCGCGTCTTGACCCCGATGGAGTCGAGGACCTCGAGGATGCGGTTGACCTCCTCGATGCGGGCCAGGTTGCGCAGCGTGGTCGTGCCCTTGTTGAGCAGCGAGGCGCACAGCAGCGCGACGGCAGCGTTCTTGCTCGTCTTGACGTCGATGGCGCCGGAGAGGGTCTTGCCGCCCTCGATCTTCAGGTGGACGGCGCCGCCGCTCGAGGTGCGGGTCAGCGCGACGAGCTCGGTGTCGAGCGTCTCACTGATGCGGGCGAGGTTGTCCAGGGTCAAGTTCTGGCCTCCGGCCTCGATGCGTGCGACAGCGCTCTGGCTCGTCTCGAGCTTGGTGGCGAGGTCGGCTTGGGACAGGCCAGCGCGGTGACGCGCTTCCTTGATCGTGGTGCCGATCCGGGCGAGATAGTCATCAGACATGGACCGACCATAACCCATATATGAGATAAGCGCAGGGTGGTGGGGGCCGCGTGTCCCCGGGCCGATCAGGCGTCGGGGTGGGCGGCGAAGACGTCCGCGATGATCGGCGCGACGATCTCGCGCTGCCACGGACGCACCCCGAGGGCCGCGAGGGAGTCCTCGAAGGCCTCCGGCGAGATCTGCGCCGGGGGCGTCCAGATGACCCGACGAAGGGGGTCGGGCGAGCAGACGTTTTCGATCGGGATCGTGTGCTCCTCGGCAAAGACACCGAGCCGCTCACGCGCCTGCGACAGCCGCTCGGCGGCCACCGGGTCGCGGTTGACCCAGGAGCGCTGCGGGGGCGGACCGTCGGACTTCACGGACGCGGGCGGCAGCTCCCCGTCGGCGAGCGAGCGGGCCCGGGCGACGGCGTCGAGCCAGGCGCGCTGGCTGCGCTGGATGGCCCGGTGCCCGCGCGGCAGGTCGCCGGGGGAGTCGGGGTTGGCGAGGGCGATGTCCACGAGGGCGGTGTCCGGGATGACGCGCCCCGGCGAGGTGTCGCGGTCACGGGCGATGCGGTCGCGCTCGTACCAGAGCTCACGGACCGTCGCGAGGACACGGGGCTGGCGGATCTTGTGCAGGCCCGAGGTGCGCCGCCAAGGGTCCTCCTTGACCGTGGGGCGCCAGGTGAGCAGGGACTCGAACTCCTGGCGAGCCCACTCGCTCTTGCCCTGGGCGGCCAGGTCGATGCCCATGAGGTTGCGCACCTCGGTGAGCACCTCGACGTCGAG
>JAKDKQ010000063.1 GCA_030453295.1 Janibacter sp. | reverse complement strand
AAGGTCGCGATCCGGGGGCTCAGCGCCACGGTTCGCCGCCGCGCGGACCAGCTCGGCGTCACGTACCGCTTCCTCTTCATCCGGCCCGACCGTGAGCACCTGCGCCGTGGTGCGGAGCTCGTCGACGCGGGCATCATCCACCCGCAGATCGGGAGGGTCCTCCCCTTCGCCCGGACCATCGAGGCGATCGAGGGCGCGCTGGGCGGCGGCAACCGCGGCAAGGTCGTCGTGACCCTCGAGGACGAGACCACGACCACCAGCACGAAGGGGGGCGCCCCCCGGGCCACGACGTGGAGCACCGCTGCGACACAACGGATCTCGGCCGCGGGCGAGTCCCTCGTCTACCGCGAGCTCGGTCCCGACCAGGGCACGCCTGTGGTGCTGCTGACCCACCTCGCGGCGACGCTCGACGAGTGGGACCCGGCGGTCGTGGACGCGCTGGCGCAGGAGCACCGGGTCATCGCGGTCGGGCTGCCGGGCACCGGCGGGTCCACCGGCAAGGTGGCTCCGACCATCCAGGGCATGGCCGACGCGGCGGTCGCCTTCATCGAGGCGATGGGGCTGCAGCAGGTCGACCTCTTCGGCTTCTCCCTCGGTGGTTTCGTCGCCCAGCAGGTGACGCTCGACCATCCCGAGCTCGTGCGCCGGCTGGTGCTCACAGGGACCGGCCCGGCCGGTGGCGAGGGCATCGACCGCCCGACCGGTGGTGCCTACGTCTACGCCGACGTGCTGCGTGGGGCGCTCGCGCGCACGGACGCCAAGGAGTTCCTCTTCTTCCACCGCGACGCAACGGGCAAGCGGGCGGCGCGGGAGTACCTCGCGCGCATCAGCGCCCGGGTCATGGACCGTGACGAGCCGATGCCGCTGACGGGCTTCCACACGCAGATCGAGGCGATCAAGAAGTGGGGCCGCGCGCAGCCGCAGGACCTCTCCCGCATCACGGCACCGACCCTGATCGCCAACGGCGACGCCGACAAGATGGTGCCGTCGGTGCTGTCCGAGGACCTGCACCGTCGCATCCCTGGCAGCACCCTCGAGATCTACCCGAACTCGGGCCACGGGGGCATCTTCCAGCACCGGGAAGCCTTCACCGCGGCGCTGCTGAAGCACCTGGCGGCGTCATGAGCCGGTAGCGGACCTTCACCTGGCCGGACCCGCAGGTGCTGGCACAGGCCGCGGCGACGACCGACGACGCGGCCACCGGCGGCCTGCCCGGCGAGCGTGGACTCAATCACCCGGCACCCGTCGACGATCAGACCTCGGCGCGCTCCTGCTCAGCCCATGCGGCGTAACCGCCGACGAGGTCGCTCACCTCGGCGTGACCCCGTGACCGCAGCAGGCTCGCGGCGACGGAGGACCGCCAGCCTCCGGCGCAGTACACAAGCACCGGGCGCTCGCCGGGCAGCTCGTCGTGACGACGGGCGAGCTCGGCCAGAGGGATGTGGATGGCCCCGGGGATGAGCTGACCGCCCTCGCGCTCGCCGGCGTTGCGCACGTCGAGCACGACTGTCTGATCGGCCAGCCCGCCCCAACCGGTGGCCTCGACGCGCTCGACCGAGACGACGGCGTCGGGAACCTGCGCCAGCGCGGCCGGGCCACCTGCGACGTGGCCGATGACGGTGTCGAAGCCGATGCGCGCCAGCCGCAGCGCCGCCTCCCCGTGCCGACCGGGCTCGGCGAGGACGAGGATCTCGTCCTCGCCGTGGTCGAGGACCATCCCGGCCGTCTCGGCGAAGCGTCCGTCCAGTCCCACGTTGAGCGAGCCCACGAGGTGGCCGGTGCCGAAGTCCTCCGGGGAGCGGGTGTCGACGACGAGAGCCCCGCCCTCGATCGCCGTGCGCACCTCGGCGGGCGTGAAGGGGACGACGGCCTCGTCCGGGTCGAGCAGCTCGCGCTGGCGCAGGTTGAGCGCCGCGTCGACCTGGAAGTACGGCGGCGCCGAGGGCTGGCCGGTCGTGACCATCTCGACGAACTCGTCCACGGGCATCGTTGCAGCGAAGGGGTTGGTCGCCCGCTGGGCCCCGATGGTGGACTCGAGCTCGTCGGACAGGCCCCGGCCGCAGGACGAGCCGGCGCCGTGGGCGGGCATGACCTTCGTCGCGTCGGGCAGCGTCAGCAGCACGTCGTGAAGCGTGCTGTACATGGCCTCGGCCAAGGACTGCGGCGTCGACCCATCGGAGACGACGAGGTCGGGCCGGCCGACCCCACCGATGAAGAGCGAGTCGCCGGTGAGCACCGCGTCGGGCCTGCCGTGCTCGAGCACGAGCACGCTGATCGACTCCCAGGTGTGGCCGGGTGTCTCGAGGATCTCGAGGGTGACCTCGTCGCCCAGCTCGATGCGGTCGCCCTGCGAAAGGGGGCGCACCTGGAACTCGGCCCGCTCGGCGGCGGTCGGGCCGTAGCCGATCCACGCGCCGGTCGCGGCGGCCAGCTCGAGGTGACCCGCGACGAAGTCGGCGTGCACGTGCGTGTTGATGACACCGACGATGTCGAGGTCGCGCTCTCGCGCATCGGCGAGGTAGTCGCTGATGTCCCGTCGCGGGTCGACCACGACGGCCTTGCGGCTGCCCTCGTCGGCGATGAGGTAGGAACCGTGCGAGAGGCAGCTGAGGTAGTACTGGGTGAGGATCATCGAGTCGCTCCTTCGGGGATGCGGGGTGTGGTGGTCATGGGGCACGTCTGGAAGGGGATGGGTCAGGCAAGGAGTGCCGGCACGGACTGCGTGGCGGTGAAGGCGGCGATGACGAGCACGAGGACCGCGAAGACTCGTGAGAGTTGATCCCCCGGAAGCCGGTCGGCGACGCGGCTGCCGAGGAGGCTGCCGAGGACCGAGACCGCGGCGAAACCGCCGATGAGAGGCCAGTCGAGGTCGCCGACACCCTGCTGCGCCCGGGCGGCAAAGGCCGTCGCGCTGTTGATCGCGATGACGAGCAGGGAGGTGCCGACAGCCACCTGCATGGTGAAGCCGAGGACGAGCACCAGTGCCGGGACGAGCACGAAGCCACCGCCGACACCGAGGAACCCGGTGAGCAGGCCGACGAGAGTGGCCGCGACGACCAGCCTGATCAGGCGCGGGCAGGCGCAGGTCAGCGGGCGGACGGTCAGGATCGGCTCGTGGGGACCGAGGTTGCCACTCCCCCGGGAGTCGTGGCGACTGCGCCGCAGCATCAGGACTGCGACCACGACCATCAGCACTGCGAAGACGGACATCAGGACCTCGCCGGGGACCGCCAGGGAGGCCGCCGACCCGGCGAACGAGCCAGCCGTGCCCAGCAGGCCGAAGGTCACGCCCTGCCCGAACCTCACTCGCTGCGCACGGTGGTGCGCTGGCAGTGAGAGGAGGGAGGCGATGCCCACGATGAGCAGTGAGCTGGTCGTCGCGGTGACCGGGTCCTGCCCCAGGACGTGAACGAGGGCAGGGACGGCGAGGATCGATCCCCCTCCACCGAGGGCACCGAGCGCGAGACCCACGACCAGGCCGAGGGGGATGACGGCAAGGGGCACGGCGTCGGGTGGATCAGCCGCGGCCGAAGAGGCGGGCGAGCGGGTTGCGGGAACCGTCGGCCCCCTTCGCCGGGGCGGAGTGTCCGGGGCATCGCTGGTTGCCCGGCACTCCCTTCATGACCTGGTCGACGTGCTGGCCGCAGCCGGCCCAGCTGGTCTTGCCGCACTGACGGCAGGTTGTTTGACGGCACATGGGGATCTCCTGGATCTGGGGGAAGGGGGTGGGTCGGTCGGCGGTGGCCACGGCAGCTCGCATCGTGGCTCCGTCGACAAATTAATACCCCTGGGGGTATGATGTCAACACGGTCGGACAGGCCGTACGACACAAGGAGTCACGACATGCGATATGCCATCACCACCACCGTGGACGCCCCGTTCGATCAGACGTTGGCCGCCACCCGTGACGCGCTGGCCGACCAGGGCTTCGGGGTGCTCACCGAGATCGACCTGGCCGCGACCCTCAAGGCCAAGGTCGGCGCCGACATCGCACCCCAGGTGATCCTCGGCGCCTGCCGGCCGCAGCTGGCGGAGCAGGCCGTCGCCGCGGAGGCTTCGATCGGGCTGCTGCTCCCGTGCAATGTCGTCGTCCGGGCAAACGACGACGGACGCACGATCGTCGAGGCGGTCGACCCCGGCATGATGGTCGGCGTCACCGGCAACGAGGGTCTGCAGGCCGTGGCACAGGAGGCGGACAGCCGCCTGCGCGCCGCGCTCGAAGCGATCCCCACCCGCATCGCCTGACGCACTTAGATCACCAAGGAGACAAGCACATGGTCACACTGGACATGCAGGACATGGGTCCGGTCATCAACCGGCTGCGCCGTGCGCAGGGCCAGATCGGCGGGGTCATCCGCCTCATCGAGGAGGGTCGTGACTGCAAGGACGTCGTGACCCAGCTCGCCGCAGCGAGCAAGGCCCTCGACCGGGCCGGCTTCGCCATCGTCTCTTCCGGCCTGCGTGAGTGCCTCTCGTCCCCCGACGGCGTCAACGAGGAGGACCGCGCGGCGATGGAGAAGCTCTTCCTCACGCTGGCCTGAGACCTCGTCACGGACGGCAATCACGCGCACTGGGGTCCGACGATGCTGTCGGAGGCTTCAGCATCTTGCCTTCCCCGTCATCGACGATGAGCCGCTGTCGAGCACCACGAAGCCTTGTCCTGATAGTCATCGCCAACGCGATGCGACGACTGCGCAGGACCATGGAGACGACTTCGACTGCCGCTCGGGCACCGTCGATCACCACTCCACCGACGCGATGGTGGCGCCCTGACGCAAAGGAAGACTCGACGCTCCTCACGACGCCGACATAGGGGTCGTGCTCCGGCGGAAGTACGTGTCGCCGCGGCGCCGCACGGAGTACCAGAGCCAGGCGAGCAGCAGGAGCTACCCGCTGTAGACGAGGGCGAAGGGGGGAGGCGCGGGTCCTCCCTTCGCCCCGACCGTGCAGGTCGTGGTAGACGTAGAAGGGCTCGAGGAAGCTCACCTTCACGGTGCTTCTTGACGGACCCCCCGGGCCCGAGGTGGAACCTCAGGCGTGTGCGCCTCGAGAGAGGATCTCGGCCACGAGGTCGTCGGTGGGGCGCGTGCTGTCGAGACGCAGCACGGGGCAGCGAAGGGCGGCGAGCCAGCTCTCGTGCTGGGCCCGGTTGCGGCCGTCGGTGTCGGGGTCCTCGTAACCGCCGGCCCAGTCCATGAACTCACGGTGCGCGACCTCGAGCTCCCCACCGGTATCGATGGCCGACCCGTAGCGGACCCGCTCACGCTCGCGGAGGCGCTCCATCCGGGCGTCGTGGTCGACGGACAGGAAGATGACGGCGTCGAAGCTGTCGATGAGCGAGTCGCCCCAGCCGATGAGCGACCCGGACAGGACCCAGGCGCTGCGCCCGACGAAGAGCTCGTGCATGAGCCGCAACCGCTCCGGCTCCTCGCGCTTGGTCGTGTAGGCGGGAGTCGTCGGCACCCAGAAATAGTCATCGGTGTCGGCATGCGGGACCGACCATGCGCTCGCAAGGGCACGGCCCAGCGTGGTCGTACCGGTGCCACTGGCGCCCGTCAGGTGGACTCGGCAGGGGGTCATCGGTCGCTCACGACTCGTGCTGGGCGTCGCTGCCGGCCAGGTAGTACTCGGCCATCAGCTCGCTGGACCAGGCCGGCTGCCGCTGGTCACCGCGTGGGCCGAACTCCTTCATCCACGGCTTGATGTCGAGCACCGGCGTACCCTCGATCGCGTCGAGCCCCTCGACGACGAGCGCCCTGCCGTCGACCTCGACGAGGGCGCAGCGGCTCACACCCAACCGGTTGGGGCGCTTCTTGCCGCGCTGGCCGAAGATCCCGACCAGCGGCCAGTCCGCGCGGTTTCGCGGGTGGCGGGCGCCCGTCTCGACGGCGTCCTCGGCCACCCGGTCGAAGACGTAGACGACCTCGAGGTGGGAGAAGTCCGCGAGGCCGGACAGGCTGTCGGCGTCATAGCCGCCGGTCAGCTCGATGCGGCAGGTGGTCCCTCCCCAGAAGTCGTCCTCGGGTGTGGGGCGTCCCTCGCGGACCGTGGCCACGGGGGTCATGACGAATTCCATGCCCCAACACTCCCACGGTGGGCACGCCCTCGCGCCCTGGTTTGCGGGATCCTGCAGACCTGTCGACGACGTCGTTCCGCTCCTCCAGGAGCGAGGCATCCACCACGACGACACGAAGCAGAGAGGAACCACCCCATGACGCAACTCGGCATCATCGGCAGCGGCGCAATCGGCGCCGCACTTGCACGCCTCGCGGTCAACGCCCACATCGAGGTCACCATCGCGAACTCCCGCGGGCCGGAGACGCTGGCCGAGCTCATCGACGAGCTCGGCCACCTCGCCCATGCCGGAACCGTGGAGGACGCCGCCCGCTACGGCGATCTCACGCTCCTGGCGGTCCCGCTCATCTCGTATCCCGATCTCCCGATCGAGGCATTGAGCGGTCGGACCATCGTGTCGACCGGGAACTACTACCCGTACCGCGACGGCCGGATCACCGCTCTCGACAACGTGGAGCTCACGACCGCGCAGTACGAGCAAAAGCTGTTGCCGGAGTCGGTGGTCACCAAGGCGTTCAACAACATCGTCGCTCACCACATCCCCCTCTTGGCCCACTCGCAACCGCCGACGGCCCTGCCGGTTGCGTGCGACGACGCTCGCGCCAAGGGCGCTGTTCATGGACTCGTCGAGGCACTTGGTTTCGAGGCGGTCGACGCGGGCTCGCTGGCGGATTCGTGGCGATTTGAGCCAGAGTCGGGCGCCTACACACCCATCTACGCAGCAAGTGCTGAGGGGATGGCGCAGGACTACCTCGCCGACCGGGGTGCCCCGTTGCCCGCCGCACGACTGCGCGAGCTGCTCGCTGCTTCGCATCGCCCGGACGTGGCCGCGCGACAGTTCTGACCGCGCTCGGTGAGGTCGTGCGGGCGCGACCGGTGCGGTCAGCTGAGCACGTCCTTGCGGGCGAAGTGCCGGTAGGCCAGGGCGAGGAAGACCGTCGCGTAGAGCAGCGCCCACAGGACCCCCGGCAGGAGTGCGCCGTAGTCGGCGTCGGGACCGAACAGGCCGATCCACTCCCGGGCGTAGTGGTTGGGCAGTGCCCGGCGGTAGTCCCCGAGCGCGCTCAGGGAGTCCAGGATCGAGGAGACGATCGCGGCGAAGACCGCGACGCCGACCGCGGCCAGGGGCGCATCGGTGCGCACCCCCATCCAGAAGGCGATCGCGGCGAAGGGCAGCTGAGCGAGGAAGACGTAGCCGGCGCTCGCCGCGAGACGGGGCAGCAGCTGGCTCCACGTCAGGGAGCCGCCGACGTCCAGCGACAGGGCGTCCCATCCGTAGAAGACGCCACCCACGATCAGGACCCATCCGAGCAGGAGCAGGACCGCGAAGGCGGTCAGGCCCAGCCCGACGAGGAGCTTGCTCGTGAGCAGCCTGGCCCGGGGGACGGGGGCGGTCAGGAGGTAGCGCAGAGACGACCACGAGGCCTCCGCCGGCACCGGGTCCCCGACGAAGAGGGCGGCGAGGATGAGGATGAGCAGCTCGGCGGTCACGAGCAGCATGAACACGGCGAAGTTGGCCGAGCCCGTGGTGGCCAGGTCCGCGAAGTTTTGTCCGTCGCTGCTGTCGTCGCCCAGGGCGAAGGCGACGACCACGACGAGTGGGAGGGCCAGCAGGACGAGGTAGGTCCAGCGGGTGCGGGGTCGGGTGATCTGCCGTCGCAGCTCGACGCGCAGGCTCAGCGGGCGGCTCACCGCGGCCGCACCTGGTTGAGGTGGGAGCCGTCCCCGGCTCCGGCGATCGTCGACAGGAAGACGGACTCGAGGTTGCGTCCCTCGGCGACACCCAGCTCGTCGACCGAGCCGGCGGCCAGGACCCGCCCGGCGTGCATGACCACGACGTGCGAGCAGGTCATCTCGACCTCGGCGAGCAGGTGGCTGGAGACGACGACGGTGCGCCCCCCTTCGGCATATCTCGCGAGCATCGGGCGCATCGCGGCGATCTGCGGCGGGTCCAAGCCGTTGGTCGGCTCGTCGAGGATGAGCACCTCGGGCATGCCCAGCATGGCTTGGGCGATGCCCAGGCGCTGGCGCATGCCCTGGCTGTAGGCCTTGACGGGGCGGTCGATGGCGTCCCCCAGTGCGGCGATCTCCAGCGCCTCGTCCATCCGTGCCTCCCCTGCGGGGTTGCCGGTGGCCGCCCAGTAGGAGACGAGGTTGGCGCGTCCGCTCAGGTGGGGCAGGAAGCCTGGGCCTTCGACCAGGGCGCCGACCCGGCGCAGCACGGGGGCACCTGCGGTGACGGGCTGCCCCAGCACGTGCACGGTCCCTGCGTCGGGACGGATGAGGCCCATGACCATCCGCAGGGTCGTGGTCTTGCCGGCACCGTTGGGCCCGAGCAGCCCGACGACCTGGCCGCGCTCTGCCCGCCAGCTCACGTCGTCGACGGCCCGGTGCCCGTCCGGGTAGGCCTTGACCAGCCCCTCGATGGCCAGGGGCACGTCGACCAGGTCCTCGCGCACCGGGTGCGGGGCCCGGCGGGACCGCAGTGCCAGGACGCCGAGCACGAGCAGCAGGAGGGTCAGCGCACCGGCTGTCCCGACCGTCTCGCGATCCCAGGGACTGCTCGAGTCCGCTGGGGCACCGCTGGCGACCGGGACGACCAGGCCGGGGCCGGTGACCCGCACCCGGTCGGCACGCACCTCGTCCGGACCGGAGTACGCCGCATCGGTTGCCGTGACCAGCACCCGCCAGGTCGAGCCCGTCGGCATCTGCCAGGTACCGCCGGGCAGGTCCACCGCCACCGGGGTGGGTTGCCCCGGGGTCACGTCCACCCGGACGGGGGCCACGAGTCGTCTCGGGAGGACCGGCCCGGAGCTCTCCACCTCCCACAGGGACAGGAAGAGCGTGCTGCTGGGTCCGCTCGAGGTGATCTCGAGATCGATCCTGGGTTGACCGACCACGGTCAGGCTCTGGTCCAGGGGCTCGGTGTCGAAGGCCGCCGACTGCCCCGGCAGCGCGGCCAGCGGGTACGTCGACAGGCTCGACGACAGGCTGTCGAGGGAGCCCAGGCCAGGCATGGCCGTGGTGGCCCTGGGCACTCCCCCCGGAGGGTTGATCAGGTCGGCGCCTCCCACCGGCGTCAGCGGTAGCTCCACGCGGTCGGCGTCCGGGGACGGGTAGGTCCTCGCCTCGACGACCTGCTCGCCCTGAGCCTCACCGCGACGGCGCGAAGGGGGCATCGCGTAGCTGAATGCAGGGACCGGCAGGCTCTCCTGGGTGACGGGTCTCTCGGCGCGCAATGTGCCGTCCAGCCAGGTGGCGAGTCGCTCGCGCTGCCTTTCCTGCTGGTCGGGCTGACCGCCGCCGTCGTGTCCGCCGTTGAACCAGCTGACGGCCACGGGCACGCCGGCCTCCTGCAGGGCACGGGCGTTGGCATCAGCCTGATCGGTCCCGAAGAGCGTGTCGGTCATGCCTTGCTCGAGGTAGACCGGTGCCTCGATGTCGGCGAGCGTCGCCGCTGGGCTGTGCCTGCTCAGCAGTGTGAGCAGGTCGGGGTCGGCTCGGCCCGTCTCGGCGGCTGTGGTGAACAGGTCGCACACCTGCGGGGAGAAGCCTCCACACAACCCATCCGCCCCTGACCCACCCGGCGCGCCGCCGGAGGCGCTGATGAAGAAACTCGAGGCCCACAGTGCCTTGAAGGGCCCCGGCTGACTCACCTGCGGCGCTGACTGGGGGAAGAAGGCGTCGGACAGGTCGTGCCAGGTGATGGATGCGATCACGGAGTCGACGCGAGGATCGGCTCCAGCTGCCATCAGGGCGAGCGCACCGCCGT
>JAKDKQ010000062.1 GCA_030453295.1 Janibacter sp. | reverse complement strand
GACGGTGCGCAAGATCGCCGAGCTGCGGATCATGCACGACGAGACGTCCGTGACCGACTGCGGCGCAGGGGTGCTCGTCATCAGCCAGTTCACGCTCCACGCGGACGTGCGCAAGGGGCGACGTCCCTCGTGGAGTGCCGCGGCGCCCGGCCCCGTCGCAGAGCCGCTCGTCGAGGCGGTGGCCGAGGGGCTTCGGCAGCGGGGGGTCGAGGTCGCCACAGGACGCTTCGGTGCTCACATGGCGATCGACATCCACGCCGACGGTCCGGTGACGATCGTCGTCGACGTACCCGCCTAGGCTGGGCGGGTGCAGATCCTCAGCAATGTCCAGGGGCTCATCGTCCTCGTGCTCGGTCTCCTCGCCCTCGGCGCGGAGATCTTTGCCCTCGCGCACGCGGTACGCCAGCGGCAGGATGCCTTCACCGCGACCGGCAAGCAGAGCAAGACCTTCTGGGTCGCGGCACTGGTCATCGCGACGCTGATGGGTATCGCTGCTCTCGGCGGGATCGGATTCCTCGCGATCATCGGCATCGTCATCGCCGGGGTCTACCTCGCCGATGTGCGGCCGGCGATCGACGAGGTGCTCGGCCGACGGCGCTGAGTCAGGCACAATGACGTCCAACGCAGCAACGATCCCGGGGAGAAGTTCGTGAGCAACCTGCCGGACCCTCGTGAGGGCATGTTCGTGTCGGAGCGTCCGTGGGGGAGCTTCCAGCAGTTCACCCTCAACGAGCCGACGACGGTCAAGGTCATCACCGTCGACCCGGGGCAGCGGCTGTCCCTGCAGACCCACGAGCACCGCGCCGAGTTCTGGCAGGTGCTCGACGGCCCGATCGACGTCACCGTCGGCGAGGAGACCTGGAGCGCCCAGCCGGGCGAGCAGATCTGGGTCGCCCAGGGCTCGGTCCACCGCATGGGCAACTCCGGCAACCGTCCCGGCCGGGTCCTCGAGATCGGCTACGGCAGCTTCGACGAGGACGACATCGTCCGGCTCGAGGACGACTACCAGCGCTGAGCGAGTGGGCCGCTGAGCGGCGCGACGACGCTCCACGGCACGGTCAGCTCACCCAGTCGCCACCGATCCGGACCCCCGATGACCGGGACCTGCCCGGCGACCTCTGCGAAGGCGGCGATGGCCTGCTGGCGCGCCCCATAGGGAGCGAAGGGGGTCGCCCGTCGCCACGCGTCGTCGATCAACCGAAGCAGGTCGTGGACCGGTTCGCCGGGGACATTGCGGTGGATGAGCGCCTTGGGCAGGCGCTCGGCGACGACCGACGGCAGTCGTGACGCGTCGAGGTCGCGCAGCCGCCACGACAGCGTGAGGGTCTGCGGCCCTTGGCTGTCGAGGGTGATCCAGCTGCCGAGCCGACCGAGCTCGTCGCAGGTGCCCTCGACGAGGATGCCCTGCTCGTCGAGACGCCCGATCATCGTGCGCCACGGGCCCTCCACGAGCGACTCGTCGTACTGACGCAGGACGTTGAAGGCGCGGATGACACGCGCTGGCTGCCCCGCGGCCAGGGGCACCTCGAAGCCGCCGAGCGCGAACTCCAGCCCCGGTCGAGCCCAGTGCTGCGCGGTGGCCACGCGCGCCGGGTCGATCTCCAGGCCGATGACGTGGACGTCCGGACGCACGGCGCGCACCCGCTCGGCCCACTCGAGCGTCGTCACCCCGGAGGCTCCGTGGCCGAGATCGACGAGGTGAGGGGTCGCCCCCTTCGCCAGGCGGTCACGCTGCGTCACCACGAGCCATCGGTCGCACCGACGCAGGCGGTTGGGGTTGGTCGTTCCCCGGGTGATGTTGCCGAGGGGGCGCTGGCTGGGCACCCCGGCAGCGTAGGTCCTGCGTCGAACTAGGCTGGCAGGTGTGTGGCGCGCAGACCGACGAGTGAGCTGGAGCATGGTGTCCCTGCTCCTGTCGCTCGCTGGTGCGCTGCTGCTGGCCGGGATCATCTGGGTCCCCCCGGCGCTGGGCCGAGACTCCGGCGTCCGGCCGATCCAGCCCGGGCTGCTCGTCGTCGCCCCGGAGGCCAGTGGCGTGGTCACGCTGGGCGCTGGTCGGGCGGCCCAGCTGGACGGTACCGGGCTGCGCATCACCAATGGCGGCAGCCTGCTCTTCCGGACGGTCCGTGGCGGGTCGCCGGTGTCCGCCCTCGTGGGTGAGGTCGACGGATCGGGTACGGAGCGGAGCGAGCAGATCTCCCAGTCCTTGAGCAACCTGGAGATCGAGCGGCTCGCGATCGAGTCCGGTGAGGTCACCTGGTCAGGTCACCTCACCGGGGACGACCGCACGATGCCCGCGTCGATCACCGTCCGCCTCGAGGGTGCGCGCCTGATGGTGACCGTCCGGGCGAAGGGAGCCGATGCCGTCGTCGTGCACTCCGCCCAGGAGCTGGGCACGCGAGGCCGCGCACCCGGCCTGCCCGATCGGCTGTTGCGCAAGCGGGCCTGGTGGGTCGGGGATGGTCCTGCTCCGGTGGCCGATGCCTACTCCACCGGGCTCGGCGTCACGATGGGACTGGGGCCGGAGGGCAGCCACCGCGGCATCGACCTGCGGCGGATGGGGCACACCGACCTGCACACGTGGTCGTCATCGGCGACGCTGACGATGACGAGCTATCGAAGGATGGTGGAGGAGTGAGCGAGCAGCGCATCCGACGGGTGGCGATGATCAGCGTCCACACCTCGCCGCTGGCGCAGCCGGGCACCGGCGACGCCGGTGGCCTCAATGTCTATGTCGTCGAGTCCGCGCGCGAGCTGGCGGGGCGGGGGGTCGAGGTGGAGATATTCACCCGCCGCACCGCGGCGGACCTGCCCGATGCCGTCGAGCTCTTCCCCGGGGTCACCGTGCGCCATGTCGATGCCGGGCCCTACGAGGGGCTGGTCAAGGAGGACCTGCCGGGGCAGCTGTGCGCCTTCGCCGCGGGCATCATGCGCGAGATCGCCCGCGTCCCGGCTGGGCACTACGACGTGGCGCATTCCCACTACTGGCTCTCGGGGCAGGTGGGCTGGCTGGTCGCCGAGCGGTGGCAGGTGCCGCTCGTGCACACGATGCACACGATGGCCCGGGTCAAGAACCGCCAGCTGGCGCAGGACGACGTCCCTGAGCCTCCCGGACGCGAGATCGGCGAGGCGCAGGTCGTCGACATCGCCGATCGGCTGATCGCCAACACCGACCAGGAGGCCTACGAGCTCGTCGAGTACTACGAGGCCGACCCGGCCAAGGTCGTCGTCGTGCCACCGGGCGTGGACCTCGAGCGCTTCGTCCCGGGGGACCGGGCCGCGGCCCGCGCGCGCGTGGGCCTGCGCGAGGACGCGGTCGTGCTGCTCTTCGTCGGGCGGATCCAGCCGCTCAAGGCCCCGGACGTGCTCGTGCGGGCAGCGGCGCAGCTGCTGCAGCGTCGACCCGAGCTGCGCGAGCGGCTGGTCGTCACGGTCCTCGGCGGGGCCTCCGGTCGTGGCCTGGCCGCACCCGACGGGCTGCAGCGCCTGGGGGAGGAGCTGGGTGTCGATGACGTCCTGCACCTGGGCGCCCCGGTGAGCCGCGCCGAGCTGGCCGACTGGTACCGCGCAGCCGACATCGTCACCGTGCCCTCGTACACCGAGTCCTTCGGCCTCGTGGCGGTGGAGGCGCAGGCCTCGGGTGCCGTGGTGCTCGCTGCCAAGGTCGGCGGCCTGCCGACAGCGGTCGGTGACGCCGGGGTGCTCGTCGCCGGACACGACCCTGACGTCTGGGCCGACGAGCTGCTCGCGGTCCTCGAGGATCCCGTGCGGGCGGACGACCTGCGGGTGCGGGCCCGTCGGCACGCCGAGGACTTCGGCTGGTCGGCGACCGCCGACCACCTGCTCGACGTCTACACCGATGCCGTCGCTGAGCGGTCCTCGCTCACCGACCCCACGACCGTCCAGCCCCTGGAGGTGGCGAGATGAGCGAGCAGACCCCACGCGAGCGTGCCCTCGAGGTGGTGACCCGAGTGGTCACCGAGGCCGATCTCGAGCACGAGCCCGGAGCCCGTGACGGTGAGCTCGTCGTCACCCTGCCCGGTGACAAGAAGCTCAAGACCGTCGTCTCCCTCGTCGTGGGTGAGAGCGCCCTGTCCGTCTCGGCCTTCGTCATCCGCAATGCCGACGACAACCATGAGGAGTTCTACCGGCACCTGCTGCGCCGCAACCTGCGTATGCCACTGCTGGCCTACTCCGTGGACACCTCGGGTGACGTCTACGTCGGCGGGAGGATCCCCCTTCTCGCCGTGACCGACGAGGTCGTCGACCAGGTGCTCGGGATCGTGCTCGAGGCGGCCGACGCGCCCTTCAACGAGCTGCTGCTCCTGGGCTTCCGGTCCTCGATGCAGAAGGAATGGGACTGGCGGGTCTCGCGCGGCGAGTCACTGCGCAATCTCGAGGCCTTCCGCTCCGTGCTCGAACGGCAGGACGCGCCGCCGCAGGAGTGAGGGGCGTCGATACGCTGTGCGCATGTCGACTCTGATCTTGCTGCGCCACGGCCGTTCCGACTGGAACGAGAAGAACCTCTTCACCGGATGGGTCGACGTCGACCTCATCGACCGGGGACGTGCCGAGGCCGTCCGCGGCGGCCAGCTCATGGCCGAGGCCGGTCTGCTGCCGGACGTCGTGCACACCTCGGTCCTGCGTCGGGCCATCACCACCGCCAACCTCGCGCTCGATGCCGCTGACCGGCACTGGATCCCGGTGCGACGCGACTGGCGTCTCAACGAGCGCCACTACGGCGCGCTGCAGGGCCTGGACAAGGCGACGACGCGTGACACGTACGGCGAGGAGCAGTTCATGCTGTGGCGCCGCAGCTTCGACACTCCGCCGCCGCCCATCGACACCGACAACGAGTTCGCCCAGACCGACGACCCGCGCTACGCCGGCATCGAGGTCCCCCGCACCGAGTGCCTCAAGGACGTCATCGAGCGCCTCATGCCGTACTGGGAGGGGCCGATCCGTGAGGACCTGGCTGCCGGCCACACCGTCCTGGTGACCGCGCACGGCAACTCCCTGCGGGCTCTGGTCAAGCACCTCGACGGGATCAGCGACGAGGACATCGCCGCGCTCAACATCCCGACCGGCATGCCCCTGGTCTACGACCTCGGCGAGGACTTCATGCCCACGCGCCCGGCGGAGTACCTCGACCCCGAGGCCGCTGCAGCGGAGGCCGCCGCGGTGGCCAACCAGGGCAAGTAGTCCCGCGGGTCAGAGGCGCTCGGACTCCTCCGGCAGCTCGATGGCCCCGGCCTCACCGGTGACGAGGAAGACGACGCGGCGGGCGACCGTGACCGCGTGGTCACCGAAACGCTCGAAGTAACGGCTCAGCAGGGCGACGTCGACGGCGCTGGTCGTCCCGTGCCGCCAGGCGCCGTCGGCGAGCTTGGTGAACATCTCCCGGTGGAGGGTGTCGAGCTCGTCATCGACCTGCTCGACCTCCCGTGCCTCGTCGAGGTCCTGGCTGAGGATCACCGACGCGACCTGGCCGACGATGCGCTCGGCGATCTCGCCCATCCGCGTGAAGGTCTCGCGCAGGTCCTCAGGCACGGCGTGCTCGGGGTAGCGCATGCGAGCAACCTGCGCGACGTGCCGGGCCAGGTCACCCATGCGCTCGAGATCGCCGGACATGCGCATCGAGGCGACGACCGTGCGCAGATCGCTGGCGACGGGCGCCTGACGGGCCAGGAGATCGATGGAGCGCGCGTCGATGTCGTTGCGACGCAGGTCGATCGCCTGGTCCTCCTCGATGACCTGGTTGGCCAGCTGCACATCGGCCTCGAGCAGCGCTTCGGTCGACCGACGGACAGCCGTGGTCACCAGCTCGGCGAGCGCGACCAAGTCGGTCGCGACCTGTGCGAGCTCGTCATGGAAAACCTGACGCATTGCGCCCCCTTCGGTGGTGATCGGGCAGGTGCCCCGGCACAGTGAACGTGATCCTCGTGAACACATCACAGAGCGCAGGTGAACATCGTGGGCGCTCGTCTCGTGGGCCACGTCCCGGTGCCAGCATGCCCCACGGGAGAAGTACTCTCGGTGACGTGCAGCCAACGACCGCGGCAATTCTCGGGGGCGTCGCCGGCCTGCTCATCGGCTTCCTCGTCTGGGCGGCCATCACCATGAGCGACCGCGAACGTGCCGTCACGCCCGAGCCCGAACCCGAGGTGCCTCGGGGTGTCGGCGACGTCCTGGCTGTGCTGCGGTCCTCCGGGGTGGTGCTGGATCCCGAGGGTGGTGTCGTGACGACCTCGCCGGCGGCGATCTCCTACGGCCTCGTGCGCAGCGGGCGCCTCGTGCACCCCGAGATCATCGCCATGGTCGAGCAGGTCGCCCGCGACGGGGTGATCCGCGAGGCCCAGCTCGAGCTGTCCCGGCCCGGTCTGAGCTCGGTCGTCTTTGTCTCGGCCAGGGTGGCCCCCCTCGGCGGCAGACACCTGCTGCTCCTCGTCGACGACCAGACCCAGGGGCGTCGCGTCGAGGAGACCCGGCGCGACTTCGTGGCCAATGTCAGCCACGAGCTCAAGACGCCCGTCGGTGGCATCTCGTTGCTCGCCGAGGCCGTCATGGATGCCAAGGACGACCCTGAGGCGGTCGACCGCTTCGCCCGTCGCATGCAGAGCGAGGCCATGCGGCTGTCCAGCCTGATCAAGGAGATCGTCGAGCTCTCCCGGCTGCAGGGGACGCCCGTGCTGCAGGATCCCCAGCTCGTCGACGTCGAGGACGTCGTTGCTCTTGCTCTCGAGCACCTGCACCTCGCGGCCGAGGCCAAGAACATCACGCTGACCGACAAGGTCGCTGCGGATCTGTACGTGCGTGGCGACGAGGACATGCTCGTCACCGCAGTGCGCAACCTCGTGGGGAATGCCATCTCCTACGCGGATCCCGACACCGCGGTGGGTGTGGGCGCGCGGCTGCTGGACGACACGGTCGAGATCGCGGTGACCGACCAGGGCCCCGGCATCCCCGACCACGAGCAGACTCGGATCTTCGAGCGCTTCTACCGGCTGGACATGGCCCGCTCACGGGCCACCGGTGGCACCGGTCTCGGGCTCTCGATCGTCAAGCACATCTGCGCCAACCACGGTGGCGACATCCAGGTGTGGAGCGATGGCGCCCACGGCTCGACCTTCACCATCCGGCTACCCGTCGCAGTCGAGTCGCTCGAACCCGATGCCCCCATGACCATCACGCCCCCCAACTCCAAGGAGTCCCGCTCATGACCCGCATCCTCGTGGTCGAGGACGAGGTGTCCTTCTCCGACCCCCTGTCCTACCTGCTCGACAAGGAGGGTTACGACGTCGCCGTGGCCGAGACCGGCCCCGACGCCATCACGGCCTTCGACGCCGACGGCGCGGACCTCGTCCTGCTCGACCTCATGCTGCCGGGCCTGTCCGGCATCGACGTGTGTCGGGCCATCCGTCAGCGGTCCAATGTCCCGGTCATCATGCTCACGGCCAAGGACGGCGAGATCGACAAGGTCGTGGGTCTGGAGATCGGAGCCGACGACTACGTCACCAAGCCCTACAGCTCTCGTGAGCTGCTCGCTCGCATCAAGGCCGTGCTGCGACGCAACAACGAGCCCGAGGAGCTGCTCCCCGCGACCATCGAGGGCGGGCCGGTGCGCATGGACGTCGACCGTCACGTCGTCTCCGTCAGCGGGACCCAGGTCTCCCTGCCGCTCAAGGAGTTCGAGCTGCTCGAGATGCTCCTGCGCAATGTGGGCCGCGTGCTCACGCGGGTGCAGCTGATCGACCGGGTGTGGGGCAGTGACTATGTCGGCGACACCAAGACGCTGGACGTGCACGTCAAGCGGTTGCGGGCCAAGATCGAGCCCGACCCGGCCAAGCCCGTCCACATCGTCACCGTGCGGGGGCTGGGCTACAAGTTCGAGGCCTGAGCGCAGTGCGTCCACGCACACGAGAGGCCGGCACCCGCGGTGGGTGCCGGCCTCTCGTCTCGCAGGGGGTGCGGGTGGCTCAGTGGCCCTCTGCCTCGGAGTCGTGCGACTCGCTGGGCGTCGGGGTGGGCGTCCACCCCTCAGGGGCGTAGTCCTCGTAGTAGCCGGTGGGGTCGAGCACCGGGATCGACACGGGGGTGGAGTCCGTGCCGTCGCTGACCTCGACGTCGATCATGTCGCCGGGGGCGGCCTCGACCTTGGTCAGCGTGACCTTGTCGTCGTCGCTGAGGTGCACGGTGGCGTGGGCCGGGACCTTGGCCTCGGCCTTGCTCCCGCCCGGGATCGCGACGGTCAGCGTCAGCTCCTCGCCGCTGACATTTTCGACGGCGCCGATGACCGTGGCGTCACTGCCCGCCTCGCCGCTGATCAGGGCGAGGTTGCGCACCTGAGCGCTCTCGACGTCGACGGGCACGCCGTCGGCCAGGGACATGGTCTCGGCCGTCTGGAAGGGGGAGTTGACCGTGCAGCCAGCCGTGCCGGCCGCCAGGGCCATGGCCAGGGCGATGACAGGGGTGCGGGTGAGGAGGGTGCGCTTCACGGGGCACAGCCTAGCCGGAGCGAGCAGCCGGCTCGTCCCGGGTGTGCCCATGCTCTCCACGCGCGTGCGCGAAGGGGCATTCTGGCGCGCTGGACGACTGTGCGACGCACGACACGCCGTGGTAATCTGGAGGTCGCGAAAGGGGAAATCTCCACATGGTTTTCAAGGTCGGCGAGACGGTCGTGTACCCCCACCATGGGGCTGCTCTGATCGAAGAGATCAAGATGCGCAAGATCAAAGGTGAGGAAAAGCAATACCTCAAGCTCAAGGTGGCACAGGGTGACCTGACCATCGAGGTTCCCGCCGAGAACTGCGACCTCGTGGGTGTCCGCGATGTCGTCGGCAAGGAGGGCTTGGACCGAGTGTTCGAGGTGCTGCGCACCCCGCACGCGGAGGAGCCCACCAACTGGTCACGTCGCTACAAGGCCAACCTCGAAAAGTTGGCCTCCGGTGACGTCATCAAGGTGTCCGAGGTCGTCCGCGACCTCTGGCGCCGCGAGAAGGACCGCGGCCTGTCCGCCGGTGAGAAGAGGATGCTGGCCAAGGCGCGCCAGATCCTCGTCTCCGAGCTCGCGCTCGCCGAAAAGACGGACGAGGACAAGGCCGAGGTCATCCTCGACGAGGTCCTCGCCTCGTGAGGACCATGTCCTGACCAGTTCACAACGCTTCGACGACGCCCACACCGATCATGGTGTGGGCGTCGTCGTCGTCGCTGCCGGCTCCGGAACCCGCCTGGGCGCCGGCCGGCCCAAGGCATTCGTCGAGCTCGTGGGGGTGACGATCCTCGAGCGCTCGCTCCGCGGGGTGCTCGCCGCGGCTCCGGACGAGGTGGTGGTCGTCGTCCCGGCCACGCATGTCGACGAGGCGACAGCGGTCGTGGAGCACCTCGGTGAGCGCCGCTCTCGGGTCAGCGTCGTGGCCGGAGGCGCCGAGCGGACCGATTCGGTCTCGGCCGGGCTGGCCGCGCTCTCCGAGGACATACGCTGGGTGCTGGTCCACGACGCGGCCCGCTGCCTGACCCCGGTGGCCGTCTTCGAGCGGGTGCTCGCGGCGCTGCGCGCCGGTGTGGTGGGCGCGATCCCCGGCGTGCCCGTCGTCGACACGATCAAGGTCGTGGACACCGGCGGCGTGATCACCGAGACACCGCTGCGGGAGACCCTGCGCGCGGTCCAGACCCCGCAGGGATTTGACCGGGAGGTCCTCACGGCCGCCCATGGTGCCGGTGCTGCGGCCACGGACGATGCGGCTCTGGTCGAGGCTCTCGGGCACGACGTGCTCGTCGTCGAGGGCGATCACCGTGCGCTCAAGGTGACGACGCCGGACGACTTGGTCCGTGCCGAGCGACTCCTGACCGCAGCTCCTTAAGG
>JAKDKQ010000061.1 GCA_030453295.1 Janibacter sp. | reverse complement strand
GAAGGGGCCGATGTGCGTCGGCACGCTCGTGGAGATCCGGCGGAAGTCGAAGACGTCACTCATCCCCGCTGGCTCGATCCCCTCGTAGGCGGCCGCCAAGCGCTCGGCACTCCCGGCCGGACCATAGACGGGCAGCCGCTCGGTGAGCGCGCCCTGCGGTCGGTAGGTGCGCGTGACGTACAACCCGGTGAGGTCGATGCAGTGATCGGGGTGCAGGTGGCTGATGAGGACCGCGTCGATGTCGGCGAGGTCGGTGTGCCGCTGCAGCGCGCCGAGCGCACCATTGCCCAGGTCGAGGACGAGGCGCCAGGTACGCCCTTCGTGCTCAGCGGAGACGAGGTAGCAGGAGGCCGGCGAGTCGGGCCCTGCGAAGGAGCCGGAACAGCCGACGACGGTGAGCCTCAACGCTCTTCCCCCATGTTGCCAAAGACATCCGCCACCTCGGGTCCGAGGAAGCGACGGGCCAGCGACCGGAAGCGCTCCGGGTCCCCCGTCGTGGTGAACCCGTGAGCGGGGCCAGGGAGCGACTCGGGACGCAGCAGGTCGAGGTCCGCAAGGACACGGTAGACGTCCTTGGCGGTTTCCTCGGCCGATGAGACGAGGGTGACACCCTCACCCATGACATAGGACAAGGCGCCGGTGAGCAGCGGGTAGTGGGTGCACCCCAGCACGAGGGTGTCCACCTCCGCCTGCCGAAGGGGGGCGAGGTAGGCGCGCGCGACGTCGAGCACCTCCGGGCCGGATGTCGTCCCCGCCTCGACGAGCTCCACGAACCGCGGGCAGGGCTGGGAGATGACCCGGGTCTGCGGGGCGGCCGCGAAGGCGTCGAGGTAGGCACGGGAGCGGTGGGTGCCCTCCGTGGAGATCACGCCGACGCGGTGGGTGCGCGTGGCGAGGACGGCCCTGCGCACCGCGGGCCGGATGACCTCGATGACCGGGACGTCGTAGCGCTCCCGCGCGTCGTGCAGGACCGCAGCGCTGGCTGTGTTGCACGCGATGACGAGGACCTTGACGCCGTGCTCGACGAGTCGGTCGAGGCACTCGAGGGCGTACTCGCGGGTCTGCGCGATCGGCCTGGGCCCGTAGGGCGCTCGCGCGGTGTCGCCGAGGTAGGCGACCGACTCGTGGGGCAGCTGGTCGATGACCGCGCGCGCGACGGTCAGTCCGCCGAAGCCGGAGTCGAAGATCCCGATGGGTTGGGCGGCCACGGCGCGCGGGTCGCTCACGGACGTCACTCGTCCTCCCCCATGAGTGCCTGGGTCAGCGACTCCTGCAGCCAGGTGAGGAAGTCGTAGACGCTCAGTGCAAAGACTGCCGGGTCATCCGCCTCGAGGGTCTCGATCAGCTCCTCCAGTCGGGTCGCGTCCTCGTCGGTGCGCAGCCCCAGACGCTCGCCCATCACGAGCCGGATGTCGGTGAGCGCGACGAGCACGGCGGGTGCCTGCGGCCGCGTGACGACCCATCGGTCGTCGCGGGCGGCCTCGAGGGTGCGCACGGTCGTCGCCAGCCCCTGGTGCTTGCGCTGGCGCAGTCCCTGCTCGGTGAAGCGGCGAAACTCCGCCGCCTCCTGCTCGTCCTCCCGGTTGCCCGTCGGGAAGAGGCGGTCCAGCGCCGGGTCACGGTCGTGGTCGAGACCGAAGGCCCGGTTGGGCACCTCGAGCCCGGCGGCGCCGTCCTCGGTGTCCGTCGACAGGTCTCCCAGCCCGGCCACGATCGCCTCGAAGGGGTCAGCGGACTCCCCCTTCGTCGGGGCGCTCGCGGGAGCGACCAGGTCCATGACCTGGAGGCACAGACCAGCCACGACGGCCCGCTCGTCCTCGTCCATGATCGCGACGAGCTCCTCACCGTCGGCAGCGAATGCCCGCGCCATCAGGTGTCCTTCTGGAAGGTCGCCCACAGGCCATAGCCCTGCAGCGCCTCGGTGTCGACTTCCATCTGCTCCTTGGGGCCGGTCGCCACCACGGCGCGCCCCTTGAGGTGGACGTCCATCATCAGTTTTTCGGCGTGCTGCTTGGGATAGCCGAAGTGCGTCTGGAAGACCCAGGTGACGTAGGACATGAGGTTGACCGGGTCGTTCCACACCAACGTGATCCACGGGGTGTCGACGGCCTCGACGACGTCGGGCTCGCTCGTCTGCTGCTCGGCTGGGGCGATGGACACGCCCTCCACCCTAGAGTGGCCAGCGTGACGATCCGACCCAGCACCGCGCTGCTCACCGATCACTACGAGCTGACGATGCTCCAGGCCGCCCTCCACAGCGGCGCCGCATCGCGTCAGTGCGTCTTCGAGACCTTCGCCCGGCGATTGCCGTCAGGGCGGCGTTACGGAGTCCTCGCCGGGGTCGGTCGGGTGCTCGACGCCATCGAGGACTTCCGCTTCGGCGACGCGGAGCTGGAGGACCTGCGCTCTCGTGAGGTCGTCGACCAGCGGACGCTGGACTTCCTCGCCGACTACCGCTTCGACGGGGACGTGTGGGGCTACGCCGAGGGCGAGACCTACTTCCCCTACTCCCCCGTGCTCGTCGTCGAGTCCGACTTCGCGCACGGCGTGATCCTCGAGACCGTCGTCCTGTCGATCCTCAACCACGACTCCGCGGTCGCCTCGGCGGCCTCACGGATGACCGGCGCGGCCGGGACCCGACCGGTCATCGAGATGGGCAGCCGCCGCACCCACGACGGCGCCGCGGTGGCGGCGGCCCGCGCGGCGTACATCGCCGGCTTCTCCACCACCTCCAACCTCGAGGCCGGGCGACGCTACGGCGTGCCCACGGGCGGGACCGCGGCCCACGCCTTCACCCTCCTCCACGAGAGCGAGCGCGAGGCCTTCGAGGCGCAGATCGCCTCCCTCGGCTCCGGCACCACGCTGCTCGTGGACACCTACGACGTGACCGAAGGGGTGAACACCGCCATCGAGGTCGGCGGCACCTCCCTCGGTGGGGTGCGTCTCGACTCGGGGGACCTCGTGGTCCAGGCGAGCGAGGTCCGTGAGCAGCTCGACGGGCTGGGCGCGACCGAGACGAAGATCGTCGTCACCTCCGACCTCGACGAGTACGCGATCGCCGCGCTGGCCGCGGCGCCGGTGGACACCTATGGCGTCGGGACCCGCGTGGTCACCGGCTCCGGCCACCCGACGGCCTCGATGGTCTACAAGCTCGTCGCCCGTGAGGACGACGCGGGCACGATGATCGGGGTCGCCAAGAAGAGCAAGGACAAGATCTCGATCGGTGGGCGCAAGTACGCGCTGCGGCGGCGCAACCCGCTGGGTGTCGTCGAGGCCGAGGTCCTCGGCATCGGCGAGCAACCGGTCGGCGACGCCGACGACCGCGACCTGCTCGTGCGGCTCGTGGCCGACGGCGAGGTCGTCGGGCGTGAGCACGCGACGCTCGAGGCGGGCCGTGCCCGGCACGAGGCATCCGTGGCCGAGCTGCCGCGGTCCGCGCACCAGCTGAGTCGGGGACAGCCGGCGGTCGAGACGATCTTCCTCACCGAGACCCCCTGACCCTCCGCACGTCCTTGAGGTCGTGCGCTCTTCGTCCCCCTCACAGGTGGACGGTCGGGGACGTGCGGGGCGGTTAACACGGGATTAACCCCACCCGTGGGAGCGCGAAACACGCGCTTGCGAGTCTCCTTGCATGACCTCGCCGAGCACTGTCGTCACGCCCGACATCGCCGCTGCCCCAACGGGACCCGTCCGACGGGCGGGGCGGTGGATCGACCACTGGGACCCGGAGGACGCCGGCTTCTGGGCAGCGGGTGGCCGCGCCGTCGCACAGCGCAACCTGCGCTGGTCCGTCCTCGCCGAGCTCCTCGGCTTCTGCGTGTGGGCGCTGTGGAGCGTGGTCGTCCCGCAGCTGCCCGCGGCCGGCTTCGCGCTGACCCTCGACCAGCAGTTCTGGCTCATCGCGGTGCCCAGCCTCGTCGGCGCCTTCCTGCGGGTGCCCTACACCTTCATGGTCCCGCTCGTGGGCGGCCGCAACTGGACGATCGTGTCCGCGGCGCTCCTCCTGCTACCGACCCTCTCCCTGGCGTGGGTCGTGGGGCGGCCGGAGACCCCCTTCGCCGGGCTGCTCGCCGTCGCCGCCCTCGCTGGCTTCGGTGGCGGCAACTTCGCCTCGTCGATGACCAACATCTCCTTCTTCTTCCCCGAGGCGGAGAAGGGAAAAGCCCTGGGGCTCAACGCTGCCGGCGGCAACCTCGGCACCGGCCTCGTCCAGCTCGTCATCCCCGCGATCATCGCCGTCGGCGCCGGGATCCACCTCGAGCGCGCCGGCCTGGTCTTCGTCCCGCTGGTGCTCCTCGCCTCGGTCGGAGCATGGCGCGGGATGGACAACCTCAGCACGGCCCGGTCCGATCACCGCAGCTGGGCCCGGGCCGCGACGCACCCGCACACGTGGATCATCTCCTTCCTCTACATCGGCACCTTCGGCTCCTTCATCGGCTACTCCGTCGCCTTCCCCACCCTGCTCACGACACAGTTCCCCGAGACGCCGACCTCGCTCGCCTTCCTCGGGGCTGTCCTCGGCGCGGTATGTCGGCCGCTCGGCGGCATGGTCGCCGATCGGTTCGGGGGTGCCCGGGTGACGATCGCCGCCTTCGCCGTCATGGGCACGGCGGCCGGAGCAGCGATCCTCGCCTTGTCGGCCGACTCCTTCGCCCTCTTCCTCACCTCCTTCCTCGTCCTCTTCGTCGGGGCGGGGATCGGCAACGGCGCGACCTACCGGATGATCCCCGCGGTCTTCCGCGCCGGCGTCCGCAGCGGCGACGAGCTCGCGACCGCGCGTCGCAGCGCCGCCGGGTGCATCGGCATCGCCGGGGCGATCGGGGCCGTCGGCGGATTCCTGGTGCCGCGCGGCTTCGCGATGTCGACCACTGCGTACGACTCGCTCGTCCCGGCGATCGCCGTCTTCATCACCGCGTACGCCGTCATGGCTGCACTCACCTGGGCGGTCTACCTGCGTCGCGGCGCCCGCCTGGCCGGCGAGGGCATCTGATGACGGACAGCCACTGCCCGTACTGCGCCCTGCAGTGCGCGATGACCCTCACCCGCGCCGAAGGGAGCATCCCTCCCCTGCTCGTGGCCGGACGCGAGTTCCCCACCAACCGGGGAGGCCTGTGCCGCAAGGGCGGCACCTCCGCGGAGCTGCTCAAGGCGCCGGACCGACTCACCGCTCCCCTCGTGCGCGGCGGGGACGGTGAGCTGCGCGAGGTGGCGTGGGAGGACGCGCTGGACCTGCTGGCCGACCGGCTGCGGACCATCGCCGCCGAGCACGGACCCGATGCCGTGGCGGTCTTCGGTGGCGGTGGTCTCACCAACGAAAAGGCCTACCAGCTCGGCAAGTTCACGCGGATCGCGTTGCGCAGCAAGAACATCGACTACAACGGCCGATTCTGCATGGCGTCCGCAGCGGCCGCGGCCAACCGCTCGCTGGGCCTCGACCGGGGCCTGCCCTTCCCCGTCACCGATCTCGACACGGCGGGAGCGGTCCTGCTGCTCGGGAGCAATGTCGCCGAGACGATGCCTCCCTTCGTCCCGCACCTGTCCGGCGCCCGCGACGCCGGGGGCCTCGTCGTCGTGGACCCGCGTCGCTCCGCCACCGCCGACCTCACCGAGGACGGCCGCGGGGTGCACCTGCAGCCGGTGCCCGGCACCGACCTCGTCGTGCTCCAGGCCCTGCTCCACGTGCTCGTCGCCGAGGAGCTCGTCGACGAGCAGTACGTCACCGCACGCACGACGGGCTGGCAGGACGTCGTGCGCAGGGTCGCCGCGTGGTGGCCCGAGCGCGCCGAGCAGGTGTGCGGGGTCCCCGCCGACGAGCTGCGTCGCACCGCCCGGCTGCTCGCCGGCTCCAGCCCGGCCCGAGGTGGGGCCGGCGCGTACGTCCTCACCGGACGCGGGGTCGAGCAGTCGAGCCAGGGCACCGCGACGGTCACCGCCGCGATCAATCTCGCTCTCGCGCTCGGGCTCGTCGGGCGCGCAGGGAGCGGCTACGGCGCCCTCACCGGCCAGGGCAACGGGCAGGGCGGCCGGGAGCACGGGCAGAAGGCCGACCAGCTGCCCGGTTACCGGGTGATCACCGACCCAGCAGCGCGCGAGCACGTCGCTGGCGTGTGGGGCGTCGACCCCGAGGACCTGCCCGGCCCGGGGCTGCCGGCGGTCGCGCTGCTGCAGGCACTCGGAACGCCCGGTGGCCCTCGGGCCCTGCTCGTGCACGGGGCCAACCCCGTGGTCAGCGCCCCGCGCGCGGGCGCCGTCGTCGACCGACTGCGCGCACTCGACCTCCTCGTCGTCTGCGACATCTTCCCCAGCGAGACCTCGCTGCTCGCGGACATCGTCCTGCCCGTCACCCAGTGGGCCGAGGAGGAGGGGACGATGACCAATCTCGAAGGCAGGGTCATCAGGCGTCAGGCGGCGATCGACCCACCAGCAGGAGTGGTCTCCGAGCTGTGGATCTGGTCGCAGCTCGCGCAGCGGCTCGCAGCCCCGGGCTCGTGGCCGACCGACCCGGCCGAGGTCTTCGACGAGCTGGCCCGGGCGAGCGCCGGCGGACGCGCGGACTACTCCGGGCTGTCCCACGCGCGCCTCGACGGCGAGGCCGACCTGCACTGGCCCTGCCCCGCCACCGGCGACGGGGAGGCACCCCACCCGGGCACCCCGCGTGCCCTCCTCGACCGCTTCCCCACTCCCGACGGCAGGGCGCGGTTCGTCGCCGTCGACCACGTCGGGCCCGCCGAGGAGCTGCGGCCCGACGCCCCGCTCTTCCTCATCACGGGACGGGTGCTCGAGCACTACCAGTCGGGCGTCCAGACGCGGCGGGTGCCGGCGCTGCTCGCGGCCCAGCCCACCCCCTTCGTCGAGGTCCACCCGCTGCTCGCGCACCGTCTGGACGTCGAGGAGGGCGAGGAGCTCGAGCTCGTCACCGCCCGCGGGTGCGTCATCGCCCCGGCCAGGGTGACCGACCGGGTCCGGGCGGACACGGTCTTCATGCCCTTCCACCACCCGGGTGCGGGGAGCGTCAACCGCGTGACCAACGACGCCGTGGACCCGATCTCGTCGATGCCGGAGTTCAAGGTCTGCGCCGTCGAGGTCCGGCCGGTCCGGACCGCCGACACCATCGCCCAGGAGGTCCTCGCATGAGTCACGTCGTCGTCATCGGCCACGGGATGGTCGGGTCACGCTTCGTCGAGGACCTCACCACGGCCGATGTCGCAGGCGAGCACCTCGTCACCGTGCTCGGCGAGGAGGCCTGCGAGCCCTACAACCGCGTGCTCCTGAGCGATGTCGTCGCCGGGTCACGCGGCCTGTCGTCGATCGCCATGCCCTCCCCCGCCCACTCACGCGTCAGCGTGCAGCGAGGCACCTCGGTCCGTGCCATCGACCGGGAGCGGCAGGACGTCGTGCTGGCCGACGACTCCCGGATCCCCTACGACCACGTCGTGCTCGCCACGGGTGCCGCCGCGCGCGTCCCCACGATGCCCGGCCTCGACGGGCCCGAGCTACCGCGCGGCGTCCACGTCCTGCGCTCGATCGACGACGCCCGGGAGATCATCGCGGCGACGCTCAACGCCCGCCGGGCGATCGTCCTGGGCGGGGGCGTGCTCGGGCTCGAGGCCGCGAGCGGTCTCGCCCGACGCGACCTCGCGGTCACCGTCGTCCACCCCGCCCCGGCCCTCATGGACCGGCAGCTCGACGAGGCCGCGAGCCGGGTGGTCGAGTCGACGTTGCGGCGCACGGGTGTCGACCAGCGCGTCGGGGTCGCCGCCGAGGAGGTCGTCGTCGAGGAGGGCCGGCTGCGGCGGGTCCGTCTCGACAACGGGGAGGTCCTGGCCGCCGACCTGCTCGTCCTGACCACAGGCACGCTCCCACGTGCCGACCTCGCCGTGGGGTGCGGGCTCGCCGTCGAGCGCGGGATCGTCGTCGACGAGGACCTCACCACCGCCGACCCGCGCATCCACGCGATCGGCGACTGCGCCCAACCACCCTGCGGCGCAAGCGGTCTCGTCGGGCAGGGGTGGGAGCAGGCACACCGCCTGGCCGGCCTGCTCACCAGCGGCGCCCCCGCTCCGGCGACCACTGGCGTGGGCGATGTCGTCCGACCCAAGACAGCCGGCGTCGACCTCGTGACGATGGGCATCTGCGGCAGCGGCCGCACCGACGACCCCGCGCTGCGCGTCGTCAGGCTCAGCGACCCCTCCGCCGGCCGTCACCTGGAGATCGTCGTGCGGGACGGGCGGCTCGTCGGCGCCACCGCCGTCGGCGCCGGCCGGATCGGCACCGACCTCGTCACGAGCTACACGAGGCAGACCCCGCTGCCCGCGGACCCGGCGCAGCTCCTCCTGCCGGCCATCGCGCCGGCCACCTCGGGCACGCAGCGGGACTCCCCTTCGCTCATCCCGGATCGGGCGACCATCTGCCGCTGCAACGGCGTGACGAAGGGGGAGATCCGCTCCGAGTTCGCCTCCGGCGCAACGACCGTGGAGCAGATTGCCGAGGCGACCCGCGCCACCACCGGCTGCGGCGGATGCACGGATGCGGTGTGCGGGATCCTCGACTGGCTGCACGCCGGGGATGCCCCCTCTCCCACCGCTCCCGCAGCCCGTGAGGACGGGTTCACACAGGTGAAACACGAGCAAGACCGATCAGAAACGAGGGCTTCCTAACGTGATCGACATGCCAGAGCACACCGCACCCACCGCCCAGCAGCGCCTCGTCATCATCGGCGGAGGCATGGTCGCACGCCGGCTCGTCGACGCGCTGCGCGCCCGTGACGGCGAGGGCCGCTGGGCGGTCACGCTGCTCGCCGAGGAGCCCCGCGCGCCCTACGACCGCGTCGCGCTCACCTCCTACTTCACCGGCCGCGAGCCGGAGGACCTGGCCCTCGGTGGGCAGGAGCTGTGGGACGACCCGCTCGTCACGCTGCGTCGCGGTGTGCGCGCCGAGGCCATCGACCGCGCGGCGAGGACGGTCACGACGAGCACCGGCCAGGTGCTCGACTACGACGCGCTCGTCCTCGCGACCGGCTCCTACGCCGCAGTCCCTCCCGTGCCGGGCAAGGACCTGCGAGGAGCCTTCGTCTACCGCACGATCGACGACGTCGCCGACCTGCGCGCCTTCGTCGAGCAGCGCCGGGGGGAGGTCGACCGACCGGTGCGTGGTGCGGTCGTCGGAGGTGGCCTCCTGGGGCTCGAAGCGGCTGGTGCGCTGCGCGCGCTCGAGGTCGACACGACGGTCGTCGAGTTCGCCCCACGGCTCATGCCGCTGCAGGTCGACGGCGGCGGCGGTGAGGCGCTCAAGCGGCTCATCGAGGGCCTCGGGGTGAACGTACGGACCTCCACCGCGACCTCGAAGATCGTCGGCGAGCGCGGCGCCGTCTCGCGGATGAAGTTCAGCGAGGGGCCGGCGCTCGACGTCGACGTGGTGATCTTCGCCGTCGGGGTGCGGCCGCGCGACGAGCTCGCCCGCGAGTCGGGGCTCGAGGTCGGTGAGCGTGGCGGTGTCGTCGTTGACGACGCCTGCGCCACAGCGGATCCCGCGGTCTGGGCGATCGGCGAGGTGGCCTGCATCGGTGGGCGTTGCCTCGGTCTCGTCGCCCCCGGGTACACGATGGCCGAGATCGTCGCCGACCGGCTGCTCGGTGGCGAGGGCACCTTCCCCGGCGCCGACCTGTCGACGAAGCTCAAGCTGCTCGGGGTCGACGTCGCGAGCTTCGGCGATGCCTTCGCCCAGGAGCCGGGATCGCTCGAGGTCGTCATCTCCGACCCGGTGGCGGGCGTCTACAAGAAGCTCGTCATGAGCGACGACGCCAGGACGCTGCGCGGTGGCATCCTCGTCGGTGACGCCTCGGCGTACTCGTCGCTGCGTCCCATGGTGGGTCGTGAGCTCGG
>JAKDKQ010000403.1 GCA_030453295.1 Janibacter sp. | reverse complement strand
GGTGGCTCTCAGACGATCGGGTGGCTCGTGCCGCAGGACGAGCGCGAAGAAGGGCCCGCCGATGGATGCCGCGGTGCCGGAGACCCCACTGATGGCGCCGGCCCCCATCGCGCTGCCGCGCGTCAGTCGGATGTCGACGGCCACGACCGAGGCGATGACCGTGACGAGGATCAGGATCCCCACCGCGAGGGCGATCGCGTCGGTCGAGGTCGACGCGACGAGCCAGACGCCGAGCGGTGTCGCGACCAGCCGCGCACCGACGGCCCAGCCGAGGGGGCGCCACGAGATCTCGCGAGGGCCGGAGGCCAGCTGCACGATGGGCAGGACGAAGGCGCACACCAGCATCGACGTCGGCATCAGGTCCGGTCGCAGCACGACGACGAAGGGAGCCGAGACCACCGCGATCCCGAAGCCGATCGAGGACTGGACGAAGGCGCCCACGGCAACAACGAGGCCCAGGCCGAGGAGCACGGGGTCGACCCAGTCGATCACGGGAAGAACACGAACTTCACGATGCCGACCACGCCGACGACGACGATGACCGCGCGCAGGGCATTGGGTGGCAGACGCCGTCCGTATCGAGCCCCAAGGACGCCCCCCACGACCGCGCCGACGCCGACGAGCCCGGCGATCCGCCAGTCGATCAGCTCGGGGGCGGTGATGATGAAGACCAACGACCCGACCGCGTTGACGACGAGCCCCAGGACATTCTTCAGCCCGTTGAGCGCCTGGAGCGGCTCGGTCGACAGGGCCGAAAGCAGTCCGATGAGGATCACCCCCTGCGCAGCGCCGAAGTAGCCGCCGTAGATCCCGGCGAGGAGGACCCCGGCCATGAGCGCGACCAGGTGACCGGTCGGCATCGGCCCGCCGTCCTCGTGATGTCGCTTGGTCCAGGCCTGCAGGCGGGGGCCGAAGATCACCAAGAGGATCCCGATACCGATGAGCAGCGGGACGATCGCCTCGAAGGCCTCCGGCGGCAGCCAGAGCAGCAGCAGGGCTCCCGTGATCGCGCCGACGATCGACATGGGGGCCAGCTGCACGAGCCGTCGGCCCATCCCCTTCATCTCGGGCAGGTAGCCGAGGCTGCCGCTCACACCGCCGGGGACCAGACCGATCGAGTTGGAGACATTGGCCGTGACAGCGGGGACGCCCAGGGCGAGCAGGACGGGGAAGGTCACCAGCGTGCCCGACCCGACCAGAGTGTTGATCCCCCCGGCCCACACACCTGCGAGGACGACTGCACCCATCTCGAGCCACGACACCCGGCCCACCCTAGACGGGTTGGACCGGGTGCCTGTTCAGCAGGAGCGCGGAGCGGAACGGCTCAGCGAGGAGCGTCCGGGTCCTCCTGCACGGGCGACTCTGCGGGCGCCTCCGGGACCTCGGTGTCCTCGAGAGACCCAGCGTCGCTCGTCTGCGGCGCGGACTCCTCGGTGGGGCGTGGCAGGCGGACACCGGCGCCCTGTGCCGGCTGCACCCGCGATGCGGGAGTGGCGTGCTCGCTGGCCTCGCGAGATGCCTGACCGGCCTGACCACGTGCCTCGGCAAGTGCCTGGCCCGGGTCCTCCAGAGCGGTCTCTGCGAAGACATTGGCGTCCTCCGGGCCCGGGTCGACGAAGTCCTCGGCGTCGACGCCCGGCCCGTCGTTGCCATTGCCGCCCAGTGCCCCACCGATGCCGCGCAGGGCGTCAGTGAGCTCGCTCGGGATGATCCACATCTTGTTGGCATCACCCGTCGCGATCTGGGGCAGCACCTGCAGGTACTGGTAGGCGAGCAACTTTTGCGTCGGCTTGCCTCGGTGGATCGCGTCGAAGACCTGCTTGATGGCCCGGGACTGGCCTTGGGCCTCCAGCACAGCGGCCTGCGCCGAGCCCTCGGCACGCAGGATCGCGGACTGCTTCTCACCCTCTGCGGTGAGGATCGAGGACTGCTTGACACCCTCGGCGTTGAGGATGGCCGCACGGCGGTCGCGCTCGGCCTTCATCTGCTTTTCCATCGACTCCTGGATCGACAACGGCGGGTCGATCGCCTTGAGCTCGACCCGATTGACGCGGATGCCCCAACGACCGGTCGCCTCGTCGAGCGCGCCGCGCAGCCGGCCATTGATCTGGTCGCGGCTGGTCAGGGCCTGCTCCAGGTCGAGGGAGCCGATGACATTGCGCAGGGTCGTGACCGTCAGCTGCTCGATGCCCTGGATGAAGTTGGCGATCTCGTAGACGGCCCGCTTGGCGTCGATGACCGTGTAGTAGATGACCGTGTCGATGTTGACGACCAGGTTGTCGGAGGTGATGACCGGCTGCGGCGGGAAGCTCACGACCTGCTC
>JAKDKQ010000402.1 GCA_030453295.1 Janibacter sp. | reverse complement strand
GCTCGGTCAAGGTCGACGCACGCCTCGTCGGCCAGTACCGCGTCAACGGCGGCGCTTGGCAGGACCTCGGTGCCACCGCCGACCTCCAGGACGAACCCGTCACCCAGCTGCAGGTCGCCGGCACCCGCACCCGCCTCGTCGACAACTGAGCGAGCGCCTCCCTTCGAGACTCCTCGCTGCGTGTTCTCCGCCGAGAGCATGGGGGCCGGCCGGGCTGGGTAGTCTCGGGCCATGACGGACCGCGACTTCCGCAATCTCTACCGCCACGGCTTCGCCCGCGTCGCCGCGTGCACGCTGCCGGTGACCATGGCCGACCCCCACGCCAACGCCGCAGCGATCCTCGACCGGGTGCGGCACGTGTCCGACCAGGGCGCGGCGATCGCGCTCTTCCCCGAGCTGAGCCTGACCGGGTACGCCATCGACGACCTGCTCCTGCAGGACGTGCTGCTGCGCGATGTCGAGGCGGCCCTCATCGACCTGGCCGAGTACACCGCGGACCTGCTGCCGCTGGTGGTCGTGGGCGCCCCCCTTCGCCACCGCAATCGGCTCTACAACTGCGCGGTCCTCATCCACCGCGGGGAGATCCTCGGCATCGCGCCCAAGGCCTACCTGCCCAACTACCGCGAGTTCTACGAAAAGCGACACTTCGCGGCCGGCGCGGGCATCGTCGACGAGTGGTTCCGGCCGACCTTCGCCAGCGGCGAGGCAGCCGAGGTGCTCGACGGCGTCCCCTTCGGCACCGACGTGCTCGTCCACGTCGACGACGTACCGGGACTGGTCGTCCACGCGGAGGTCTGCGAGGACCTGTGGGTCCCGGTCCCGCCGAGCCACCAGGCCGCGCTTGCCGGCGCGACGGTCCTGCTCAACCTCTCGGCCTCCCCCATCACCGTCGCCCGCGCCGACGACCGGCACCTGCTCGCCCGGTCCGCCTCGATGCGCTGCAACGCCGCCTACCTCTACGCCGCCGCGAGCGAAGGGGAGTCCAGCACCGACCTGTCGTGGGACGGACAGACCATGGTCTACGAAGGGGGCGACCTCCTCGGCGAGTCCGAGCGCTTCCCCTCCGGTCCCCGCGAGACCCTCGTCGACATCGACGTCGACCGGCTGCGGCAGGAGCGGATGCGGCAGGGCAGCTTCGACGACAACGGGGTCGCGCTGGGTATCGGCACCGACAGCGCGCCCTACCGCGAGGTCCACCTCGAGCTCGACCCGCCGACCGGCGACCTGGGGCTGCTGCGGCCACTCGACCGCTTCCCCTTCGTCCCCGACGACGAGGAGCGCCTCGCGCAGGACTGCTACGAGGCCTACAACATCCAGGTCTGCGCGCTGACCCAGCGGCTGCGCGCCATCGGCGGCCCCGACTGGCAGCCCAAGATCATCATCGGGGTCAGCGGCGGGCTCGACTCGACGCACGCCCTGCTCGTCGCGGCCAAGGCGATGGACCGGTTGGAGCGCCCGCGCACCGACATCATCGGGATCACGATGCCCGGCTTCGCCACGAGCGACCACACCAAGACCAATGCGGTCGCGCTCATGGAGTCGCTCGGCATCACGTGGGAGGAGCTCGACATCCGTCCCGCCGCCACCCAGATGCTGCGCGACATGGGGCACGCCTACGGCCTCAACCCCGACGCCGACCACGCGGACGAGGTCTACGACGTCACCTTCGAAAACGTGCAGGCCGGGCTGCGCACCGACTACCTCTTCCGCATCGCCAACCAGCGCGGCGGGATCGTGCTCGGCACCGGGGACCTGTCCGAGCTGGCGCTCGGCTGGTGCACCTACGGCGTCGGCGACCAGATGAGCCACTACGGCGTCAACGCCGGCGTTCCCAAGACCCTCATGCAGCACCTCGTGCACTGGGTCGCCGACACCGGCCAGCTGCCCGAGGTCTCGCAGACGCTCCTGTCGGTCCTCGACACCGAGATCTCCCCCGAGCTCGTCCCAAGCAAGGACGCCGACCGCCCGCAGTCCACCCAGGACAAGATCGGGCCGTACGCGCTGCAGGACTTCACCCTCTTCCACGTGCTGCGGCGCGGGGACCGGCCGAGCAAGATCGCCTTCCTCGCGGAGCAGACCTGGTCCGACGCGACGACGGGGACGTGGCCCAGCTCCGTCGCCGAAGAGGACCGCGGCGCCTACGACCTCGCCGAGATCAGGAAGTGGCTGCTCGTCTTCGTCCAGCGCTTCTTCGACAACCAGTTCAAGCGGTCGGCACTGCCCAACGGCCCCAAGGTGCTGCCGGGTGGCGCGGTCTCACCGCGAGGTGACCTGCGCATGCCCAGCGATGTCGCTGCCACCCGCTGGCTCGCCGACATCGAGGA
>JAKDKQ010000401.1 GCA_030453295.1 Janibacter sp. | reverse complement strand
CTCGCCGGTCTCGGGGTCGACCACGCCGACCAGCTCCGCCTGCGGCAGGGGGTCGAGCAGGTGCGGGCCGTTGTTGCGGGTCGCACCCACCGCGGTGGAGACCGGGTGGGCGGCGAAGCGACCGGGCCGGGCGAAGGCGAGCAGCTCCCCCACCTCGGCGAGATCCGTCAGGCCCGGGTCGAGCCAGCGCGTCCAGTCCTCACGCTCCAGGACCAGCGGCTGGCGGTCGTGGATGCGGTCCATGCCGGGGTCTGCTGCGGTCGTGATGATCGTGAAGGTCGTCAACCACGCGTCCGGGTCGTCGTTGTCGGCGATCGCCTGGTCCCGCCAGAACTCGTACAACCCGGCAAAGGCCAGCGGCTCGTCGTCGCCCCGGTGGATGAAGAAGGGCTGCTTGCGCGGCTTGCCCTTGGCGTCCGTCGCCACCGGCGAGACCTGCCACTCGTACCAACCAGCGGCCGGCACGAGGCAGCGCCGGCTCGCGGCCGCCTTGGCGAAGGAGGACTTCTCGAGCACCGTCTCCGCGCGGGCATTGGTCATCCGCAGCCCCACCTTGGTCTCCTTGGCCCACGACGGCACGAGGCCCCAGGTGAGCAGTCGCAGCTGCCGAAGGGGGTCCCCCTGCCCCTTGGGCGCACGGCTGAGCACGACGGGAGCCTGCTTGGTCGGCGCCATGTTGTAGTCCGGGGTGCCCGCCGGCGGGTCCTGGGGTGACTTGAGGATCGAGCGCGCCGGATCACCCACCCGATCGGCGTCGATCTCGAACTCCTCGATCAGGTCATCCGGGTTGGCCGTGGCCGCGTAACGTCCGCACACACCTCGAGCGTAGGCCGCCGGGCCGACTACGGTAGAGGTGTATCCGCCGGGAACCTCCCGGTGCGTCCCCGACGACAGGAGCAGTCATGATCGTTCGTCGCATCGCCCGCCCCATGCTGGCCGGCATCTTCATCTGGGGCGGCATCAACGCCCTGCGCTACCCCAGCGCCCACGCACCCGCCGCCGAGTCGGTCACCAAGCCGCTCGCCAGCAAGACCCAGCTGCCCGACGACACCGAGCTGCTCGTGCGCGCCAACGGCGCCGCGATGGTCGCCGGTGGCGCCCTGCTCGCCACGGGCAAGTTCCCGCGACTGGCCTCCACCATGCTCATGGGCACGCTCGCGCCGACGATGGCCACGCACAACTTCTGGGCCGAGTCCGACCCGCAGGCCAAGGCCGGCAAGCTGACGCAGTTCATCAAGGACGCCAGCCTCATGGGTGGCCTGATGCTGGCTGCCGTCGACACCGAGGGCAAGCCCGGCGTCGCCTACCGCGCCAAGCTCGCCGGCGAGAGCGTCGAGCGCACCGCGCGCAATGCCCGCAAGACGGCTCGTCGTGAGGCCAAGCTGGCCGCCCTCCAGGCCAAGAACGCGGTGTCCTGACCCGCGATGAGCACCCCTGATTGGCATGCCCCGGCAGCGTCCGGCCGCCTCGATGCGACCGTGACGCTGCCGGGCAGCAAGTCCCTCACCAACCGGTACCTCGTCCTCGCCGCCCTGGCCACGGACACCTCGCGGCTGCGCCGCCCCCTTCGCTCCCGGGACACCGAGCTGATGGCTCAGGCCCTGCGCCAGCTCGGCGCCGGCGTCGACGACGCCACCTCCACCGGCGGCGCCACCGACTGGATCATCACGCCCGCGACCCTGCGCGGCGGCCGCCCCGTCGACTGCGGTCTCGCGGGCACCGTCATGCGCTTCCTCCCGCCCGTCGCTGCCCTGGCCGGCGCGCCGGTCGCCTTCGACGGCGACGAGCACGCCCGCGTGCGGCCGATGGCCGCGGTCATCGATGCGCTCCGGGACCTCGGGATCACCATCGAGGACGAAGGGAGGGGGACCCTCCCCTTCGTCGTCCACGGACAAGGCTCCGTGCGTGGTGGCACGGTCGTGGTCGATGCGTCCGCGTCCTCGCAGTTCATCTCCGCGCTGCTGCTCGTCGGGTCCCGCTTCGAGGAGGGCATCACCGTCGTCCACGAGGGCAAGCAGGTGCCCTCGCTGCCGCACATCGAGATGACCGTCGAGACGCTGCGCGATGCCGGCGCTGCGGTCGACGACTCCGAGGCCAACACCTGGCGGGTCGAGCCGGGCGAGCTGCTGCCCCTCGACGTCACCGTGGAGCCCGACCTGTCCAATGCCGCGCCTTTCCTCGCTGCCGCTGTCGTGGCCGGCGGGTCGGTGTCGGTGCCGGACTGGCCCGGGCACACCACCCAGGCCGGCGACATGATCCGCGATGTCCTCGAGCAGATGGGCGCCGAGGTCACCCTCGACTCCCGCACGCTCACCGTCACCGGTGACGG
>JAKDKQ010000400.1 GCA_030453295.1 Janibacter sp. | reverse complement strand
GTGCGGAAGCCCTCACCGGTCTTGCGGCCGAGCTTGCCGGCCGCGACGACCTCACGCAGCAGCGGCGCGGGGGTCAGGGACTCGTGCTCGAACTCCGCGAGGAGCTCCTCCTCGATGGCCAGGGCCACGTCGTTGCCGACGACGTCGAGCAGGGCGAAGGGCCCCATCGGGTAGCCGTAGTGCTCGGTGATCGCCCCGTCGATGACGTCCAGCTCGGCGCCGTCCTCGTGCGCCTTGATGGCGTCGTTGAGGTAGGGGAAGAGCAGGGCGTTGACGATGAAGCCGGAGCGGTCGGCGCAGCGGACGGCGACCTTGCGGGTGCTGCGGCACAGGTCCTGGACGGTGTCGAGGACGTCCTGGCCGGTGCTCGGGTGGTCGATGACCTCGACGAGCTTCATGACCGGGGCGGGGTTGAAGAAGTGCATGCCGACGACGTCCTGCGGGCGCGTGGTCTGCGCGGCGAGGTCGGCGATGGACAGCGACGAGGTGGTCGTGGCGAGCACGGCGCCGGGCTTGCAGATGCGGTCCAGGTCGGCGAAGAGCTGGCTCTTGATGCCCATCTCCTCGGCGATGGCCTCGACGACGATATCGACGTCGCCGAGCGCCTCGCGCTCGGTGGAGCCGGTGAGACGACCGAGGATCGCGTCGGCATCGCCCTGCTCGAGCCGACCCTTGGTGACCTGACGGCCGAGGTTCTTGGCAATCTTGGCAGCGACGGCGTCGATCTTGTCCTGGCTGCGCGCGATGTAGGTGACGGGGAACCCGTTGGCGGCGAAGACCTCGATCATGCCGGTCGCCATGGTGCCGGAGCCGACGACACCGACGGTCTTGATCGGGCGGGCGGCACCCTGACCGGTGCTGGCCGGGGTCAGCTCGTCGGCGACGACCTCGTCGCCCTCGTAGGTGTAGAAGCCCTTGCCGGCGGCCTTGCCGGTGCGGCCGTCCGCGATGAGGCGGTCGAAGGCGGCGTTGGGCTGGTGGCGCGGGTCGCCGGACTCGGCGAAGCGAGCGGCGAGGGCGTCACGGACGGTCTCGAGGCCGAGCTCGTCGATGACGGTGAGGGGGCCCTTCGGCAGCCCGCAGCCGAACCGCATGCCGTTGTCGACGTCCTCACGGGACGCGTACTTCTCCTCGAACATCGAGGCGGCGTGGTTCAGGTACGGGAAGACGAGGGCGTCGGCCAGGGCGCGGGAGTCAGACATGACAGGCAGCATCGCAGGCTGGGTGACCCGTCGGTAGGGGTTTGCGGCGTGACGGTCCGCACAGGACGATCACGACACAATTCCCTTGTGCGCGTAGGGTCTGCGGGGTGCGAGTGGTGATTGCGACCTGCAGCGTCGATTACGAGGGGCGGCTGAACGCCCACCTGCCCCTGGCGACCCGTCTGCTCATCGTCAAGGCGGACGGATCGGTGCTGATCCACAGTGACGGCGGCTCCTACAAGCCGCTGAACTGGATGGCGCCCCCGTGCTCCATGGCCGAGATCGAGCCGGACGAGACCGAGGTCACCGAGGGGGTGACCGCGGTGTGGAATGTCCAGCACGCCAAGAACGAGGATCGCCTGCGGGTGAAGCTCCACGTGATCCACCACGACTCGGCCCACGACCTAGGCGTCGACCCCGGGCTGGTCAAGGACGGCGTCGAGGCCCACCTGCAAAAGCTGCTGGCCGAGCACATCAAGACCCTCGGCGAGGGTTACACGCTCGTGCGCCGCGAGTACATGACCGCCATCGGTCCGGTCGACATCCTCGCCAGGGACGCGAAGGGGGTCTCCGTCGCCATCGAGATCAAGCGCCGCGGCGAGATCGACGGAGTCGAGCAGCTCACCCGCTACCTCGAGCTGATGAACCGCGACCCCGCGCTGCGGCCGGTCACCGGAGTCTTCGCCGCTCAGGTCATCAAGCCCCAGGCCCGCACCCTCGCCGAGGACCGCGGCATCCGCTGCGTCACCCTCGACTACGACGAGCTCAAGGGCATCGACACGAGCATGCACCGCCTCTTCTAGCGAGGTCAGTCCAGCTCCATCCTCACGACCGCTCCCTGAGGAGGGCGCCCAGCGCCCGTCTCGAAGGGGGCCTCCCCCGCCATCTCGTGCGGAGCCAGGACGACCACCGTCTCCCCCCGGTGCAGGTCGGCGATCTCCGCGAAGACGGCGGTGGACCCGGCCACGGCCAACCCCGGCTCGTCCTCCAGCGGCACGTCGAGCACCTCGGCCAGCAGCTGACCCACCGGGTCATCGGGTGCCCGGACCACGGCCAGCACCCGCTCGCCGGTGAGCGCGGCGACGAGCTGCTCCACCCCCTTCGCATCGCGCGGGGTGGCGGCGACCA
>JAKDKQ010000399.1 GCA_030453295.1 Janibacter sp. | reverse complement strand
TCGCTCCGACGAAGACGAGCAGGTCGAGGATGTTGAGCTCCAGCGCCGCGAAGAGGACCGCGGCGACGGTCGCGACCACCATCGTCAGGCGCCCGATGAGGAGCATCGTCCTGGGGTTGATCCGGCCCTCGCGGCGGGCGCGCTCACCGTAGATGTCGGTCATGACGATCGAGGACAGGGCGGCGAGGTCGGAGTCGGCCGTCGAGGACAGGGAGCCGATGATCATGACGAAGAAGACGATGATCAAGGGAGTCGCGAGATGCGTCGCGGCGAGCTGTGGCAGCAGGTTGTTGGGGTCCCCGCCGGCCGGGGTGATCCCGGAGTAGAGCGCGAGCACGCCCATCATGCCGATGCCGATGATGGTCGCGCCGTAGCCGACCGTCGCGGTGATGAAGGTCGGCTTGATGAGGTCCTCGCGTACGGCGAAGAGCCGCTGCGCGATCGTCTGGTTGCCGATGGCGTAGGCGAGGACGGCCGCGATGTAGGGGGCGCCCTGCCGCAGGAAGGCCTCCGAGGAGAAGAAGTTCGCCTGGTGGGGCGTGAGGTTGACGGCTCCTTCGCGCAGGAGGTCGGTGCCACCGAGGACGAAGAAGAAGGTCGGTACGAGGATGACGACGGCGAGCAGCATCGCGACGACCTGGGCGAAGTCGGTGAGGACGGAGGCGCGGAAGCCGGACCAGATCGTGTAGAGCAGGACGCCTGCCGCGATCATCAGGACGCCCTGGATGAAGGTCAGCGGCGAGAGCATCGAGATGAGCGCACCACCGGCGATGAAGTTGGACATCAACGAGATGACGCTGCCGAGGACGTTGGAGATCGCGAGCATCAGCTGGCTCGAGCGACCGTGCCGGGCCCGCATGACCTCGGCGAGGGTGTGCGCGTTGGGGGCGACCTTGCGGATGCGCCGACCGAAGGGGTAGATGAAGAGGATCATCAGGGCGCCCCACAGCCCGTAGTGGATCGGTCCCGAGATGCCGTACGTGTAGCCGGAGGTGACCGAGGCGTACATCGACGACGCCCAGATCCAGGTCGCCGTCATCGATGCCGCTGAGATGCCGAAGCCGATGTTGTGGCCGGCCGTCATGTACTCGTCCGCGTTTTCCTTGCCGCGGCTGATCTTGAGGGACATGACCATGGTCAGTCCGTAGAAGATGACGAGCAGCAGGACGATGGTCGCGATCCCCAGGGGTGGCGTCGGCATGCCTTCCTTCCGGTGTGGTGTTGTGGGTGTGGCTCAGCGCAAGGTAACCCGGGGTCGCGCAGAAGGCTAATGACGCCAAACGCACGAAAATGCCCGCAAAGCCCATGACCATGCGTGAGGGAGCGGGATCGCGAGCCGCTTCCGGTGTGCTCAAGATCACCTCGGCGGAGGTGTGCAGTCGTGCCCTAGCCTGCGGTCATGACCGTTCCTCAGCCCGCCCGCGGACGCGCCCGGCAGGACTCCATCTATCGGCCCGGCGCCCTCGGCATCGCACCCCTGGTCCCCACCGAGGTGACTGCCCTCGAGCGTCGTGCGCGGGCGGCCATGAGTCGCAAGGCGTGGGCGTACATCGCCGGTGGCGCGGGCTCTGGAGCGACGATGAGAGCCAATCGGGAGGCCTTCGACCGCTGGCGCGTCGTGCCCCGGATGCTCCATGCCACGAGCGGACGCGACCTGCGGACGACGGTGCTCGGCACCGACCTCGCCGCCCCGCTCCTGCTCGCCCCGGTGGGTGCCGCTGGTCTCGTCGTCGACGATGCCGACCTGCGCATCGCGGAGGGTGCGCACGCCAGCGGGATCCCTTACGTCTTCTCCTGTCAGGGCAGCTGCCCGATGGAGGAGACGGCGCAGGCGATGGCGGGGACCCCCTTCTGGTACCAGCTGTACTGGTCCACCGACGAGGAGCTCGTCGACTCGATGATCGGCCGCGCGGAGGCAGCCGGGGCGCGGGCCCTGGTCGTCACGCTCGACACGACGATGCTCGGCTGGCGCACCGAGGACCTCGATCTGGGGTCCCTGCCCTTCGCCCGCGGGGAGGGGATCGCGCAGTACACCTCGGACCCGCGCTTCATGGAGATCGTCCGCGAGCGGCTCCCGGTCGGTGCCCGCAGCGCCCAGCCGCTGGGGATCGATCCCCGCAAGCCCCTGCAAGCGGCCAGGGCGGCCAAGGGAGGACTCGCCACCCTGCTGTCGATGTCTCGTCAGCACCCCGGCGGTGTGCGCGACAACCTGCGCTCGCCGCAGCCGCGGGCGGCGGTCGAGACCTTCCTCGACATCTACTCCAACCCGGGTCTGTCGTGGGAGCACATCGCGACGCTCCGGGAGCGGACCAGCCTGCCCGTCGTGCTCAAGGGGATCCTCCACGAGG
>JAKDKQ010000398.1 GCA_030453295.1 Janibacter sp. | reverse complement strand
CCACTCCGGCCCGGCCGGGACCGTCTCGGTGAGGGTGGCGAGCATCGGGCGCATGGGTCCATCCTGCCGTCGTCAGTCGCCAGCAGGGATATCGTGTCGGCAGTGATGGGGCCGCGGGGACCCACCAGATCAGTTGTCACGCCAGTGAGGGGACGTCGTGGGTCAGGGGCAGAGCGCCGAGCGCACCGTCGTGGTCATCGGCGAGGGACCGATCGCGACCACGACCGCGACCATGCTGGCGGCAGCAGCGATCCGCCGCGAGGGGTACTCGCTGCTCACCACGAGCGGACCGGCGGATCCCCGTGGCCCCGGTCTCGCCGTGGCGCACCGCTTGTCTCGCGGCACTCGCTCGCTGGTGATCGCAACCGCGACCTACCCCCTGCACTGGTCCCAGATCGTCGAGCGCGCCGACCAGGTCGTCGTCGCCTCGACCACTGCCGAGGTCAACTCGGCGGCCGCCAAGCTGCAGGTGCTGCATGGGTGGGGCGGAGCGGCAGCGACCCTCGCCGCCCGGACCGTCGTCGTGCTCGCCAGGGCCGATGCCAGCCACCCGGCGCCCAGCGAGGTGACCCGCAGGTTTGCGAGCCTGGCCCGCGCCACGCTCGTCGTCCCTCACGACTCGCGCATGCTCGCCGATCCGCTGCAGCAGGGAGCTCTCCCGCCGGCCTCGCGCACCGCGTGGGACGGCGTCATGCAGGTCGTCGGTGAGGACGAGCTGTCCGAGGACGAGATGGACACCCAGCCACGCATCGACGTGCGTGACCTCTATGCCGGTGCGCCCGGGGGCGCGCCGGCCCCTGGAGTACCGGCCAACACCTGGGGTGGGCCGCGACCGAGGCTGCGACGGGGTCGCTGGGCTCTCGTCGCAGTCGCCGTGGCCGTCGTGGTCGCACTGGGGGCCACGCCCTTCGTCATCGCCGGAGGGCTGCCCTGGGGTGGCGACTCGGCGGGCGGCACCCCCGGGCTGTCGCCGGTGGACCCGGTCCACGGATGGACGAGCCAGGCCGAGTGGACCTCGCCCGAGATTGCTGCAGGCGACAGCGCCCCGACGGTGCTCGTCGCCGAGGGCGCGGCGATCACCACGACCGGCGACGCCGCGGCTCCCCACCTCACGGCGCTCAGTACCTCTGACGGGTCACAGCTGTGGACCAGTCCGATCGACGCGGCGCTCACCGGTCCACCACAGCTGATCAGGTGGCAGGACGAGCCGGCCGTCGTGGCCGCGACGGCCAACCAGCTCTATCTCTGGAGGCACCTCGGCGTCGAGGACGAGACCCCGACGCCGCAGACGTGGAGCTTCACCGAGGCCGATGTCACGCTCGTGGCCGGCAGCCCGGTCCCGCTGCTCGCCAACGAGGAGACCCTCACCGCTCTCGTCCTGCACGACGGGGACCTGCGCCGCCGCGCGCTGCCGTCGGGCGGCCAGCCGCTGGCCGCGGACCTCGACGGACGGGTGCTGTCCGTCGGGTCGGCCGGTCACTGGTGGTCCTCCGGCGATGACGGCGAGGTCTCTGACGGGACACTGCTCGCACCTCCTGCCTACGGCTCGCTCCCGGGTGCGGTGCTCGGTGTCGGCGGCACGACACTCGTCGTCAACTGGACCCGCAACAACCGCACGACCCATCTCGCGGGCTATGACGTCACCGACCAGATGGAGCCGACGTGGACGACGACCGTCCCCGGCCGGGTCGCGGTCGGTGACTTCGACGTGGCCCCCGACGGATCGTGGGCGACGGCGGGCACCGTGGCGGTCGATCTGGGTACCGGCGCACAGGAGCCCCTGGGTCAGCAGTGGCAGACCATCCGGGTCACTGACGACCGTGCCTGGTCGCGCTCTGAGGCGGCGACGAGGAAGGGAGCCAGCACCGCTCCGCTCCCTGAGCCCGTCGATGTCGCTGACGGCGTGCCCATCGCCGTGACCGGCACCGGGTTGGGGTTGATCGTCGCCTCGGAGGGCGATGGACCCTCTCGGATCTACGCTCTGCAGCCGGACCCTGACGCGTAGGCTTTCACCGACCCACACCTGCGGGAGGACAGCATGCGTGCAATCTGGAAGGGCGCCGTCTCCTTCGGCCTCGTCAACGTCCCGGTCCGTCTGTACTCGGCGACCGAAAATCACGATGTCCAGTTCCGTCAGGTGCACCGCACCGACGGGGGCCGGATCAAGTACAAGCGGTTCTGCAGCAAGGACGGCGAGGAGATCGCCTACGACGACATCGCCAAGGGCTACGAGACCGAGGACGGCAGCATGATCGTCCTGACGGACGAGGACATGGCCGACCTCCCGACGCGCTCCAGCAAGGAGATCAGCGTCGAGAAGTTCGTCCCCGAGGACCAGATCGACCCGATGCT
>JAKDKQ010000397.1 GCA_030453295.1 Janibacter sp. | reverse complement strand
AGATGGGCGCCGAGGTCACCCTCGACTCCCGCACGCTCACCGTCACCGGTGACGGACGGCCGCGCGGGATCGACATCGACCTGCACGAGGCCGCCGAGCTGACCCCCGTCGTCGCCGCGCTGGCCGCGTGCGCCGAGGGCCGCTCCTGGATCCGCGGTGTCGGGCACATCCGTGGCCACGAGACCGACCGGATCGCGGCACTCTCGCGCGAGCTGACCGGTCTGGGTGTGGGCGTGACCGAGCTGGAGGACGGGCTGCAGATCGACCCCGCACCGCTGCGAGCGGGCACCTTCGCCACCTATGCCGACCACCGCATGGTGATGGCCGCTGCCGTCATGGCGCTGCGCGCGCCGGGCACGGTCGTGCAGGACCCCGGCACCGTCGCCAAGACGGTGCCCGATTTCGTGCAGCTGTGGGAGTCCATGCTCAGGACTGCGGTGCGCTGATGGGTCGGTCCGCGAGCAGCTGGGACGAACGCGACGTGCGGGTGCGGCCCAACCGTCGAGGGACCCGCCCCCGCACCAAGGACCGGCCCAAGCACGAGGACGCCGTCGTGGGTCGGGTGACCGCCGTCGACCGTGGCCGCTGGACCACCCTCGTGCCCGCCGGTGACGGCCTGCCCGAGCGGGTCGTGATCGCCATGCGAGCGCGCGAGCTGGGCCGCTCCCCCGTCGTCGTCGGCGACCGGGTCGCGATGGTCGGCGACACCTCCGGCCGGCCCGACGGGCTGGCGCGCATCGTGCGGATCGAGGAGCGGGCGACGGTGCTGCGGCGCACTGCTGATGACACCGATCCCTTCGAGCGGGTGATCGTGGCCAATGCCGACCAGCTCGTGGTCGTGGCGGCGCTCGCTGACCCGGTCCCGCGTCCCCGACTCATCGACCGCTGCCTGGTCGCGGCCTACGACGCCGGGATGGACCCCCTTCTCGTCCTGACGAAGTCCGATCTCGCGTCCGGCGAGGACTTCCTCGCCCAGTACGCACCGCTCAACGTGCCGCACGTGGTGACGTCGGTGCTCACCGAGGGCAGCGAAGGTCTCACGGAGCTGCGGCGACGCCTGGCCGGGCGGGTCTCGGTGCTCGTCGGGCACTCCGGGGTCGGCAAGTCCACGCTCGTCAACGCGCTGTGCCCCGCGGCCGACCGGGCCACGGGGCATGTCAACGATGTCACCGGACGAGGACGGCACACGTCGACCAGCGCGGTGGGGCTGCGGCTGCCCGCGGTCGACGGGCTCGAGATCGACGGGCGTGCGATCGACGTGGACGACCCGGACGCGCCCGGGTGGATCATCGACACCCCGGGGATCCGCTCCTTCGGTCTGGCGCACGTCGAGGCCGATCACATCATCCGGCACTTCCCCGAGCTGGCACAGGGCGCCGAGGACGGCTGCCCGCGCGGCTGCACCCACGACGAGCCCGACTGCGCGCTCGACGCCTGGGTGGCCGCCGGCCACGCCGGGACGGGCGGCGAGCAGCGGCTGGACTCGCTGCGCCGGCTGCTGCGCGCGCGGTCAGGCGAGGACACCCACTAGCCGCTCTGCCGTTGCTCCGTACTCTGAGCCGGGCAGGTACGTTGACCGGATGGCGACCTCCCAATATGCCGATGACCTGCGGCTGGCCCACGTGCTGGCCGATCAGGTCGAGCGGATCACGATGTCCCGCTTCCAGGCGGACGACCTCGTGGTCGAGTCCAAGCCCGACCTGACGCCGGTCAGCGACGCCGACCGCTCCTGCGAGGAGGCGATCCGCGCCCAGCTCGCGCGATCGCGCGGCCGCGACTCGATCCTCGGCGAGGAGTTCGGCAGCACGGGCGAGTCGCAGCGCCGCTGGATCATCGACCCGATCGACGGGACCAAGAACTATGTCCGCGGAGTGCCCGTCTGGGCCACACTCATCGGGCTCGTCGACGGCGAGGACTGCGTCGTCGGGCTCGTCGCCGCCCCCGCCCTGGGTCGGCGCTGGTGGGCGGCCAAGGACGCCGGCGCGTGGACCGGACGCTCGCTCTCTCAGGCCAAGCAGATCGGCGTCTCCCGGGTGTCCAAGCTCGCGGACGCCTCGCTCTCCTACAGCTCGCTCGACGGCTGGCGCGAAGGCGGGCGAGGGCGCAGCTTCCTCAACCTCACCTCCGACATGTGGCGCACCCGGGCCTACGGGGACTTCTGGTCCTACATGCTCGTCGCCGAGGGCGCCGTCGACGTCGCCGCCGAGCCCGAGCTCGAGATCTACGACATGGCCGCCCTCGTCGCGATCGTCGAGGAGGCCGGTGGCCGCTTCACCTCGCTGGAGGGCAAGCGCGGACCTTGGGGTGGCAATGCCGTCGCCAGCAACGGGTTGCTGCACGACGAGGTGCTCGC
>JAKDKQ010000396.1 GCA_030453295.1 Janibacter sp. | reverse complement strand
GTGACGGTGAGGATCCCGTCCTCGACCACATGGCTGATCGTCGTGTACGTCATGGTCAGACTCTGCCGCACGTCCGGCCACCACGACGAAGGGCGTCCCACCAGCTGGTGGGACGCCCTTCGTACTGTGTGCGCGAGGGGGGATTTGAACCCCCACGCCCTTTCGGACACTGGCACCTGAAGCCAGCGCGTCTGCCGTTCCGCCACTCGCGCAAAAGTGGAGCTTGCACGCCTTCCGACGCACGAGCCGTCTCATTGTGCCCCATGACCTGCCGGATTCCCAAAGCGAGCGGTCAGCCCCCTTCGCTCACCGTGAGGTGCTGCTGAGCGAGGCGGCGAAGGGGGGTCAGCACCGGGTCCACGAGGACGGTCCCGAGGACCACCTGACGCACCGCGCCGGCCGGATCCTGCGGCACGGACTCGACATCGGTGCGCGCGATCTGGAGCACCCCGTGGGCGTAGGCCGTCATCCGCTCCTCGTCGAGCCCGAGACCGGCCGCCTCGCACGCCTCCCAGGCCGCGTCGAGGTCGTCGATGACGGGGTCGAGCGGGTGCACCTGCCAGCCCTGGTCGGCCAGCCAGGTCCGCGCCCGCGACGTCGGCCCGGCGCCGTCGGCGCACGGCGGGTCGGAGACGAACTCCTCCCCGAGCAAGGCCCGCTGCGCCGCGCCGAGGACGTCGACCCGGCCGGTGCCGGGCTGGGCGATGACCTCGAGCACCCGGCGCGTCGTCGCGACCGAGAGACCACCGACGCTCGTCAGGGCACGGATCAGCCGGATCCGCTCGACGTGCCCCTCGCCATAGGCGGCGCTGGTGCGGGTCAGCGGCTCGCCCGGCGGCAGCAGGCCTTCGCGCAGGTAGTACTTGAGCGTCGCGACGGAGACATCGGTCGCGGCGGACAGCTCGGAGATCTTCATGGCCTCACCTCTTGCGCTGGATAGTACCGGTACCCAATACTGGAGAGCGTCACTATCCACTTCGGAGCCACGTTCATGAAGGACACGCCATGCGCCAGCTCACCCACGCCCACGAGGGCGACGTCGTCGTCTTCAACATCGGCATGACGGTCCACAAGCCGCACCGCCCCGACCTGTGGTGGCCGGTCTTCACCGCAATGCCCGGCATGCTCGCCGAGCTCGGTCGCAACCGCGCCGCCGCGGAGCGCGGCGAGGCAGAGGACCTCGGCTTCCTCGGCGGGTGGGCCCTCATGGGGCGACGCGGCCCGTGGGTCGTCCAGTACTGGCGCAGCACCGAGCACCTCTACCGATATGCCGGCTCAACCGGCGCCCGACACCTGCCGGCATGGAAGCGCTTCAACGCCACCGCCCGCACGCACCCCGGCGCGGTCGGCATCTGGCACGAGACCTTTGCCGTGCCCGCGAGTGGCATCGAGACGCTCTACGGCAACGGCGCGGTCATCGGCCTGGGCCAGGCGACGGGCACGATCGAGGCGACCCGGCGGGGTCGCGGAGCCCGGGAGAGGCTCGCCTCCACGACGGGCTGATCTCCCTTCGCGTCCGGGGCCAACCTGCGGACGACGCCAGCACGATGACTGCGTCACCTCCCGGCGCGGTTGCAGCGAGCGCCCAGAGTGCGCAGTTAGGATCGCCGGACCCATGTCCGTGATGATCGCTGCCCGAAGGGAGGAAGCGTGAGCCTCTTCGAACGTATGGAGCGCAAGCTCGAGCGCACCGTCAACGGTGTCTTCGCCCGCGCCTTCCGCGCTGAGGTCCAGCCGCTCGAGCTCGCCTCCGCGCTGCGCCGCGCCATGGACGACCGCGCCACGATGCTCGGCCGCGGCCGCACGATCGTGCCCAACCTCTTCACCGTGGAGCTGGCCCCCAGCGACTTCGAGCGACTCACCGAGTTCGACGAGGAGCTCGAGGACGAGCTCATCGCCGCCGCCCAGGAGCACGCCGAGTCCCAGCGATACCAGCCCGGCGGCCCGCTGCAGGTCCTCTTCCACGAGGACGAGGAGCTCGAGACCGGCGTCTTCCGGGTCTGCCCGGCGACCGCGCGCCAGCGGGTCGACCAGGTCCGCACCGACGCCGATGAGCAGCGCAACGACGACTACGACGAGTACTCGGGCGGCTGGGAGCTGTCCGACGACGAGGCCGAGCCGGTCGCCGCGCCCGAGCGGACCGTCCCGCGCCCGCCGCCGACCCGGACCCCGGCGCCGGCACCTGCCCCCGAGCCGGCCGCCGACATGCCCACGGCGGTCCACCGTCCGGAGCCGCCGCGCGCTGCTTCGGCCCCTGTCTCCGTCCATGACCGCCCGTGGCTCGAGGTCGACGGCGAGCGTTACCCGCTCATGGCCGCGATGACCGTGCTGGGCCGCGACGAGAGCGCGGACGTCG
>JAKDKQ010000395.1 GCA_030453295.1 Janibacter sp. | reverse complement strand
ACCTCGTCCTCGAAGGCTTCGACTTCGGCGTCGGGATGCTGCTGCCGGTGCTCGACCGGGGTGATCTCGAGGCTCCTCCGTCGCACCTCGATCAGCGGCCCGAGGCTCCTGCGTCGCACCTCGATCAGCGGGGGGCGCGCGAGGACCGCCGCCGCACGATGCTCACGACCATCGGCCCGCACTGGGACGGCAACGAGGTGTGGCTGCTCACCGCGGGCGGCGCGACCTTCGCCGCCTTCCCCCACTGGTACGCCACGATGTTCTCCGGCATGTACCTCGCGCTGCTGCTCCTGCTCGTCACGCTCATCCTGCGCAACATGGGCCTGGAGTACCGGCACAAGCGCACCGACCGGCTGTGGGTGCGCCGCTGGGACATGGCCATCGTCGGCGGGTCCTTCATCGCCCCCTTCCTCGTCGGTGTTGCGCTGACCAACCTCGTGGCGGGACTGCCGATGACCGAGCACACCATGGGCACGACGAAGTACACCGAGTTCGACGGGTCGCTGCTCAGCCTGCTCACGCCGGTCGCGCTGCTCGGCGGGCTCACGGTCACCGTCCTGTGCCTCGCCCACGGCGCGCACTTCCTCGCGCTGAAGACCACCGGTGAGATCCGTGAGCAGGCCCGACGCATCGCGACCCGAGCCGGCCTGGTCTCGGCCGTCCTGGCCGTCACTCTCTTCGTCACGCTCGGGGTGCAGCGCGGCACGCCCGCCGCGTGGGTGGTCATGGCCGTCGCGGCCGTCGCCCTCCTCGCCGCGATCACCGCCAATGCGAAGGGAGCGGAGGGCTGGGCCTTCGCCGGCACCTCCGCGACGATCGGCCTGACGGTCGTCAGCTACTTCCTGATGCTCTCGCCCAATGCCATCAACGGCCGTGGGGCCAGCGCCGACCTCACCCTCGCCGCCGCGGCCAGCTCACCGATGACGCTGACGATCATGACGTGGGCGGCTGCGGTCTTCACCCCGATCATGATCGGGTACACGCTCTGGAGCTACTGGATCTTCCGCCGTCGGCTGTCGGTCGACCACCTGCCGCGGCAGCACCCGGTCGAGGCCGAGGCGCACTGACGATGAAGCCCTTCGACCCGCGCATCCTGCGGGTGGTCCCGGCCACCCGCCGGCCGGTCGCTGCCCTCGCGAGCATCGGTGTGGCCCAAGGGATCGCGACGATCGGGACCGCCTTTGCCCTGGCCGTCCTCGTCGTGTCGGTGGTCCGTGGTCAGGACCTGGTCGCGCCGATGGCGTGGACGGGTGGGCTCTTCGTGGTCCGCGCCCTGCTCGGGGCCGCCTCGGAAACCATCGCGGCCCGCGCCGGCACGGTCGTGGCCACCCACCTGCGCGAGCAGCTGATCGCGGCGTGGTCGCAGCGCACGATCGACGAACGCCCCTCTCGCGACAGGGCTCTCACCCTCGCGACCCAAGGCACCAGCGCGGTCGAGCCCTACATCGCCAAGTACCTGCCGGCGCTCGTCTCGGCTGCCGTCGTCCCGCCGCTGGCCATCGCCTGCCTGCTCGTCGTGGACTGGCCGAGCGCGCTCGTGGTGATCCTCACCGTGCCGCTCCTCCCGCTCTTTGCCGCACTCATCGGGGCGACGACGCACGAGGACACGGAGAGGCGGTGGGACTCCCTTCGCGATCTGTCGGGTCACTTCCTCGACGTGATGCGCGGACTGCCGACGCTCGTCAACTATGGCCGGGCCGAGCGCCAGGTCGAGGTGATCGGCGAGGTCAGCCAGCGCCACCGCCGGGCGACGATGCGCACCCTGCGGCTGGCCTTCATGTCCGCTGCCGCGCTGGAGCTGCTCGCGACGATCTCGGTCGCGATCGTCGCCGTCGTCGTCGGCCTGCGCCTGACCACCGGGTCGATGGACCTGCTCGTCGGCCTCACCGCGATCCTGCTCGCGCCCGAGGCGTACTGGCCGATCCGTCGGGTGGGCACCGAGTTCCACTCCGCCGCGGACGGTGCCGCCGCCCTCGACGAGATCCTCACGGAGCTGGAGCCGCACGACCTTAAGGAAATGCGGCCTGGTGTGCACGACAACCCGCACGACCTTAAGGAGATGCGGCCTGGTGCGCGCGACAACCCGCACGACCTTAAGGAAATGCGGGCGAAGGGGGGTGCCCCCTTCGCCCTGCCCGGCACCGTCACGCTCGCCGGGGTCGACTACACCTACCCAGGCTCCGAGCGGGCGGTCCTCGAGGGCGTCGACCTCGTGGCCGACCCCGGGCTGACCGTGGTCACCGGACCGTCCGGGTGCGGCAAGACCACCCTGCTCGAGGTCATCGCCGGCATCCGCCGACCCGACCGCGGAGAGGTCAGCGCACCCGAGGTGCACCTGGTGACGCAACGGCCCTTCC
>JAKDKQ010000060.1 GCA_030453295.1 Janibacter sp. | reverse complement strand
TTGCGGGCGGGGTACGAGCCGGTCGGCTCCATCCAGCTGTACCGGCCGGGTCCGGACGCGACGATCCCATGATGCGGACGGGGGAGGCAGCCGCCGACCCGACGGTGCCATGGTGACCAGGTGATGCTTCAGATGACGACACGAGCTGCTACCGCAGCCGAGCTCATTATCTAGGCGCGACGAGCCACCCGCTCGTCGCGCAGACCTCCCACACCCGGGGGGTCTTTTGCATTGTCGAGCAGGTGACGACAACGGCAGACGGATCCGGAGCATCACCCCAGCACCGGACGGGCGCGACGAGCAGGTGTCACACTGCGGGGAGGCGAGCAGCCCCCTTCGTCCCGAGCGAGAGATCCCGCCATGCACGGCTTCCACGTCTACGACACGACCATGCGCGACGGTGCCCAGCAAGAGGGCATCAACCTCTCGGTCGTCGACAAGCTGACGATCGCGCGGCACCTGGACGACCTGGGCGTCACCCACATCGAAGGGGGCTGGCCCGGCGCCAACCCCAACGACACCGAGTTCTTCGCCCGGGCCCGTACCGAGCTCGACCTGCACACCGCGACGCTCGCCGCCTTCGGCGCCACGCGACGCGCGGGGGGATCGGCCGCCACCGACCCGCAGGTGCAGGCGCTGCTCGACTCCGGCGCAGAGGTCATCACCCTCGTGGCCAAGATGCACCCCGGCCACGTCGAGCGGGCGCTGAGGACCACCCGCGAGGAAAACCTGGCGATGATCACCGACACCGTGGGCCACCTGCGCGCACAGGGCCGCACGGTCATGGTCGATGGCGAGCACTTCTTCGACGGCTACCACCTCGACCGCGACTACGCGCTGGCGTGCGTGCGTGCCGCGCACGAGGCAGGTGCCCAGGTCGTCGCCGTGTGCGACACCAATGGAGGGATGCTGCCCGGCCAGGTGAGCACCGCGGTGGCTGACGTCATCGAGGCGACCGGTGCGCGGCTGGGCATCCACTGCCACAACGACACCGGGTGCGCGGTGGCCAACACGATGGCGGCCGTCGAGGCCGGTGCCGACCACGTGCAGGGCACGGTCAACGCCTACGGCGAGCGCACCGGCAACGCCGACCTGATCACCGTCGTCGCCAACCTCCAGCTCAAGCTCGGTATGGACCTGGTCGAGCCGCACCGCCTGCAGGACGCCACCCGCATCGCGCACGCGGTGAGCGAGGTGACCAACTTCCCGCACTTCTCCCGTCAGCCCTATGTCGGCTCGGGAGCTTTCGCGCACAAGGCCGGTCTGCACGCGAGCGCGATCAAGGTCGACCCCGACCTCTACCAGCACATCGAGCCCAAGGACGTCGGCAACGACATGCGCATGCTCGTCTCCGACATGGCGGGGCGGGCGACGGTGGAGCTCAAGAGCCGCGAGTTCGGCGTCGACCTGTCCGGTGATGACGCGGCGCTCACCCGCGTGCTGGCCAAGGTCAAGGAGCTGGAGCAGCTGGGCTACACCTTCGACGCGGCGGACGCGTCCTTCGAGTTGTTGCTACGGCGTGAGCTCGACGAGGACGCGCCCGAGTACGCGCAGATCGAGTCCTGGCGGGTCATGATCGACGCCCGGGGCGGGGCCGACGCGCTGTCGGAGGCGACGGTCAAGGCCGTCGCGGGCGGCCAGCGGCTCGTCGCGACGGGGGAGGGCAACGGCCCGGTCAACGCCCTCGACCAGGGTCTGCGTCAGGCGCTCTCGGTCGTCTACCCCGAGCTCGAGCGGATCGAGCTCATCGACTACAAGGTGCGCATCCTCGACGCGGCCCACGGCACCGACGCCACGACCCGCGTGCTCATCGAGCACAGCGACGGCGCGACCTCGTGGACGACCGTGGGCGTGGCAGCCAACATCGTCGAGGCCTCGTGGCTGGCCCTCGTCGACGGCGTCACCTACGGCCTGATGCGCGCCAGCGTGCCCGTTCGCTGAGGCGCGGCGGATCCTCGTCCCCACCGCCGGGTGGAGGCAAACGCGCGGATGATTCGTCGGCGAGTCCACGTCCACCTACGGCGAAGGGAGCGGCTTACCCGTCGAGCTCGGCGACGGCCACACCGACGGCGTCGTAGGTGGGCCGGGCACGCCGATCCAAGGTGTTCAGGACACATCCGTGCTCGTTGGCGGTGGCTGCGACGAGACCGTCGTACACCGCGCCGCCTCGGATCCCCCGCGCGGTCAGCCGCTCGATCACCTCGAGATGTGCCTCCGGCGTCAGGGTGATGACTGGGAGCGAGAGTCGGCGAAGACCTTCGAGCACGACGCGGCCATCGATCCGGTGCGGTGCCGGCAGGCGGGTGAGGACGCTCACGGTCTCCAGCAGCACATGACCCGGGACGGCGGCACACCTGGCCACGGCGTCCCGTGCGATCCCATGGTGCTCGTGCCACGAGGCGAGGGCGGGGACGAGCACGCTCGTGTCGCAGGTGTGTTGGTCCACCATCAGCGTCGGGTGTGCTCGAGGGCAGCCCTCACGACCTCGTCCGTGAGCGGCGGCAGGGGCTCCTCGGGGACGATCCGCACCCCCTCGTCGTCCGAGACCACGCGGGCCTCCGTCGGAGCAACCTCGATCTCGAGTCGGCCGTCGGTGAAGACGATGTCGACCTGTTGCCCGGCCTGAACCCTCATCGCATCCCGCAGGGCCTTGGGGACGACGATCCGTCCGGCTCCATCGATGGTGGTTCTCATGGCATAAATCTACCATTGTGGGGAAATGCTCACGGCGCGATGCCGACTCCCTTCGGCCTTCGCCGGGGTTTCAGGCGCTGGCCACGTGACCGAAGCGGTGCCGGGTGGTGCTCACCGCCTGCTCCCGGACGAAGGGGAGGAGCTCGCGTCGTCCCGTGGCCAACACCTTGCCGGTGATGACGTCGACACCGGCATCGACGAGGTCGTCGACGAGCGATGCAGGCGCTCCGCCGACCGCTCGCACACGGACATCGCTCGTACGCGCGGCCCGTGCGAGGAAGGCGGCGTCGGGCTCGGCGACCACCTGCACGTGACCGATGCTGCTCGGTAGCGAGGCGGTTGGGTCCGCCGAGACAAGCACGTGGGCTCCGGTCAGGGTGGCAGCGGCGACGAGGCGCAGGACCTCGACGACTCGCGTACCGGCCCCTGCGCGCACGAGCACCCGAGGGTGAGCGCGGTAGCGGAAGACATTGGTCTCGACGACGAGGTTGCTCTCGTCGTGCTCGACCCCGAACTCGTCCGCCCACGCCGCAGCGTCGCTGGCGATCGCTGCCTCGAGCCAGGTGCCCTCAGGGTCGGTCACGCGCTCTCCGAGCGCTGCCAGCTGCGCGTCGACGGTGGCGCGCACCGCGGAGGTGACGTCGCCCCCCTTCGTCGGGAGCCCGTCGGCGGTCCACGTCCCGAGCTGCGCGACGTAGTTGGGGCCACCAGCCTTGGCGCCGGGACCGATGGAGCTGGCCTTCCACCCGCCGAAGGACTGGCGCCGCACGATGGCGCCGGTGATGTGCCGGTTGACGTAGGCATTGCCGACGGTGGCGGACTCGCTCCACCGCGCGATCTCCTCCTCGTCGAGGCTGTGCAGGCCACCGGTGAGACCGAAGTCGACCGCGTTCTGCAGCTCGATCGCCTCGTCGAGGGAGTCGGCGCGCATGAGGCCGAGGACAGGGCCGAAGACCTCGGTGAGGTGGAAGAAGGACCCGGGACGCACCCCGTCCTTGACGCCCGGCGACCACAGCCGGCCGGTGTCGTCGAGCTGCTTGGGCTCGACCAGCCAGGTCTCGCCCGGCTCGAGGGTGGTCAGGGCGCGCAACAGCTTGCCGCTCGGCGCCTCGATGATCGGCCCCATCCGGGTGCCGAGGTCACTCGGCCAGCCGACGGCGATCGACTCGACGGCGTCGACGAGCTGGCGGCGGAAGCGTGGCGACTGCGCGATCGAGCCGACGAGGATGCCGAGCGAGGCGGCCGAGCACTTCTGCCCCGCGTGTCCGAAGGCCGAGGAGACGAGGTCGGCGACGGCCAGGTCGATGTCTGCCGAGGGGGTGATGACCAGGGCGTTCTTGCCCGAGGTCTCGCCGAGGACGCGGGCACCCTCGGTGCGACCGGCGCGCCACCCGGCGAAGAGCCGCGCGGTCTCGCTCGCACCGGTGAGGACGACGGCGTCGACACCGGGGTGGGCGACGAGGTGCTGGCCGACCTCGTCCTCGTCGGTGCGCACGACGTGCAGCACCTCGCGGGGGATGCCTGCGGCGTGCAGCGCGTCGACGGTGGCCTCGACGCAGACGGGGGTCTGTGGAGCGGGCTTGATGATGACGGCCGAGCCCGCGGCGAGGGCCGCGAGTACGCCACCGATGGGGATGGCGACGGGGAAGTTCCACGGCGGGGTCACCAGCGTCAGGGCGAAGGGGGTGAAGCTCGCCCCGTCGGTCATCGGGCCGTCCTCGAGCTCGAGGGCCCGGTCGGCGTAGTAGCGGGCGAAGTCGACGGCCTCCGAGATCTCCGGGTCGGCTTCGGCGACGGTCTTGCCGGCCTCGGCTGCCATGACGGCCAGGATCTGCTCACGACGAGCGTCGATCTCGCGAGCGGCCTTGCGCAGCAGGCATGCTCGTTCGGCAGCGGGTCGGGCAGCCCACCCCCCGTGGGCGGTGCGGGCGACGTCGACGACATCGTCCACGGCCTCGGTGCTCGCCAGGTGCGGGGAGGTCGGCTCGGGGCGCGGTGCGGCGACGGCACGGGCGGCCCACTCGCGGTTGGCGGGCAGGGACGGGTCGGAGTCGGGGGTGTTGGCGAAGTCCTCACCGATCGGGGCGCGCTCGGCGGAGCGGCGCGGACCGACGGGGACCGACCCGAGGGCCTCGACGCTCGCCCGGAAGCGGCGCTCCTGGTCGGGCATGGCAGCAGGGTCGTCGGCGAAGGAGGCGTGCAGGTAGTTCTCCGGTGAGGCGGTCTCCTCGAGACGGCGCACGAGGTAGGAGACCGCGGCGTCGAAATCCTTGGGAGCGACGACCGGCGTGTAGAGGATCACGGTGCCGACCTCGTCGCGCACGGCGCGGGCCTGTGCCGGCGACATGCCCTGGAGCATCTCGACGTCGAGGGCGTCCTGGACGCCGCGGTGCTGCGCGAGCAGGTGTGCGGCGGCGACGTCGTAGAGGTTGTGCGAGGCGACGCCCAGGCGGAGGGCGCCGGCGAGCTCGGGGCGCAGCGCGCGCTCGACGCAGCGCAGGTAGTTGGCATCCACGTCGGCCTTGGTCGTGTACGGCGCCTGCGCCCAGCCGTGCATGACGGCCTCGACCCGCTCCATCGCGAGGTTGGCCCCCTTGACGAGGCGGATCTTGATCGGGGCTCCGCCGGCGTCGCGGCGGGCGATGGCGAACTCGATGAGTCGCTCCATCGCGGGCAGGGCGTCGGGCAGGTAGGCCTGCAGGACGATGCCGGCCTCGAGGTCGTGGAACTGCGGCTCGGACAGGAGGGTCATGAAGACCTCCATCGTCATCTCGAGGTCGCGGTACTCCTCCATGTCGAGGTTGACGAAGGCGTGCGGGGTGGACGCCTTGGCGGTCTCGTAGAGCGGGCGCAGCCGGGTCAGGCAGCGCTCGGCGGTGCCGGCCGTGTCCCACGTGGTGATCTGGCTGACGAGCGAGGAGACCTTGATGGACGCGTAGTCGACGTCGGCGCGCTCCAGGATCTCGCGGGTGCGCTCGGTGCGCGAGGCGGCCTCACCTTCGCCGAGGACGGCCTCGCCGAGCAGGTTGATGTTGAGGCGGAAGCCGTCCTCGCGAGCGGCGGCGAGGTGCGTGCCGAGCTTCGGGTCACGGGCGTCGACGATGAGGTGGCCGACCATCTGCTTCATCCGGGCGCGCGCGGCAGGCACGACGATTTGGGGGGCGATCTTCGCCGCCCGGGCGCCGAGGCCGAGCAGGCTGCGGTCGAGGGCGCCGAGGAAGGACGCGGAGTCCGACGCGGTGATCCTGTTGAGCGCCGTCGCGGCGACCCTGTTGTCCTCGGGGCGGGCGACGCGGTCGACGAAAAAGACCGCGAGGTCGAGCCCGGCGTGGTCGGACAGCAGTGCGGCCAGCTGACCGGTCGTCTGCGCCTCGCGCTTGGTCTCGCCGGCGCTCGCGGTCGCGGACCACCGCTCGGCGAGGGTGATCGCCTCCTCGACGAAGGGGGCGAAGGCTGCGGTGCTCGGGTCGGTCGACGCAGAAGTGGTGGTCATGTCCTCGACGGTAGGCGCAGGGCGTGGCCATCGCCACAGACATCTGTCGTACGGAACAGGTCAACTGCCATACATTTGTCTGATGGCAGACGTGCAGGACCTTGTCGACGAGGCATCCGCGATCCTCCTCGCTCCCGTGACCTTGGAGGACCGGCGCTTCCACCTGCTCGCCTTCGCCGCCCACGCGGGCGACGTCGACAGCGTGCGGGCGGAGACGGTCCTCGCGCGCGGGGCGCACCCGGCCACGCGCGAGTGGTTCGAGAGCTTCGGCATCGCCCGGGCGAGCGGCCCGGTGCACATCCCGGCCGACCAGGAGCGGGGGACCGCGGCCCGCCTCTGCCTGCCGGCCCGCTGGCGCGGCGTCGTCCAGGGCTACCTGTGGGCGGTCGAGCCGCCCGAGGGCCTGTCGCTCGAGCGGGTCCGCGCCGCAGGCGTGCTCGCCGACCAGGCTGGCGAGCACCTGGCCCGGCTCGCCTCGCGTCGTCGCGAGACCGAGCGGCTCGTCCTGGACCTGCTCGACGCGGAGCCGAGTGCCCGCAGCGGGCCGGCGCGTGAGCTCGCCGACGAGCTCGCCGTCGACCCGACCACCCTGGCCGCGGTCGTCGTCCTCGGGGCAGCGCCCGGCGTCCGGCTGCGCGCCGAGGAGGTCCACGGGCCGCGTGGGCTGCTGCGCCGCATCGGGGTCGCCGAGCGGTCCGGCGATCTCCTCCTCGTCGTCCCGGCCGCCAGCGAGGCCGAGGTCCAGACCGCGGCCGAGGTCGCGCTGCGTGCCGTCGGCCGGGTCCTCGACGAGCACGTCGTCGCCGGGGTGGGCGATCTCGTGCCGCTCACCGAGGTGGCTCGGTCCGTGCGCGAAGGGAGGGCCGCCCTTCGTGTCGTGCGTCCGACGAGCCCTGGCACGCCATCGCTGCCGGCAGCTGCTCGGGTCCACCCGTGGTCCTCGCTCGGCATCGAGCGACTCCTCGGTGGCGCGGCCGGTGACGAGCTGCTCGAGGCGGTGCGCACCCCGGCAGTCGCCGAGCTGCTCGCTGCCGCACCGGAGCTCGTCGAGACGGCCGCCGTCTATCTCGACGAGGCGGGCTCGATGGCCGCGACCTCGGTCCGGCTCGACCTGCACCGGCAGAGCGTCTACGCCCGCCTGCGTCGGATCGAGGCGATCACCGGCCTCGACCTCTCCCGCGGCCGTGACCGGCTCGAGCTGCACCTGGGGCTGCTCGTCCTGCATCCAAGCGCACGACCTTAAGGAGATGCGGCTCCTGGTGGGTACGACCTTAAGGAGATGCGGCATCGGGCAGGGTCACGAGGCGCTCAGCGATCTGGTAGACGCCGGTGAGCAGCGCGACCGCGACCGTCACATGCAGCAGCAGCGCCAGCGCGACGCCGGCGATCATCCCGGCGGCGCGGAATCGGCCCCACAGCAGACCGAGGAGCAGGGGGACGACAACGGCCCCGATGGCGCCGGTGATGAGCTCGACCCACCACACCCGCTCCGCCATCCACGGGACCCCACCGATGACGGGGACCCGGACATCGAGGAGGTCGAGTGTGGCGATGACACCCAGCAACGCGGTGAGCGCGAGGGTGCCGCCGGCGGTGATCCGCCAGCGCCAGACATCGACGGGCGACCACCGGGTGTTGCGGTCCTGGAAGATGGTCCCCAGCGTGACGGCCGTCCACATCAGCCACCGTCGGATGAGCCCGGTCCCGGTGTCGGCCATGGCTGCTCGGAAGACGAGGTCCGCGCGCTCGCGGTCGATCGTCACTCCGGGCGCCGCGGTGAAGGCGCCCCGCACGAGGCCGTCGTGCAGCAGCGCGGCCGGCAGATGGCGGCCGGTCCTCGGCACCAGCCAGAGGAAGATCGAGGGCACCGACGTCAGGTCGGTGGTGAAGGTCGCGGTGTCCACGGGCACGAGCAGCTGTCCCAGCTCCCGGTCGCGGTAGCCGAGGCGGCGTCCCATGCGGAACTCGTCGACGTCCATGTCGAGGGTGCGCTCCAGGACGATGAGCGGGGGAGAGGTCGGGTCGGGCTGGCCCCCTGACGGCCCGCCGTCGTAGAAGCGACGGGGCTGGGTCTCCAGAGGCGTGTCCACCACCCCAGCGTGACACTGACCGGCGTCACGCGGGCAGCAGCAGGTCGCAGACCTCGAGGAGCCGCCGGCGAAGGGAGTTGGACGTCACCATGAGCTCCCGCTGCCGGGCGACGTACTGGGCCTTGCCGTCAGAGGTCTCGATCGTCACCGGGTCCAGGTCGAAGCCCGAGACGTCGTAGGGGGAGGCCTGCATGTCGAGGCGACGGATGCGCAGCGCGTGACGGAAGGCGTCGAGCGTGATCTCCGACGGCACCGCCGGGGCGAGCTTGAAGGCCCACTTGTAGGTGTCCATCCCCGCGTGCAGGCACGCCGGCTGCTCGTGCTCCAGCTGGTCGTCACGCGTGGGACGAAGGGAGTTGAGCCCCACCGCTGTCGGCGTGAAGAAGCGGTAGGCGTCGGCATGGCTGCACCTGATCCGGTGTGACTCCACGACGGCATCGGTCTGCGCCTGGTCGAGGCGAAGGGGGAGCTGCTCGTGCCGCTGCTCGCCCGGCTGGAGGCCGTGCACCATCGCCCACTCGTGCAGGCCGAAGCAGTCGTGGGTCCCCGGCCGCGACAACGTCGCGGTGAGCAGCTCCCTGACAAAGGCGACGGTCCGCCCCCTTCGCTCCACGAAGCCGGTCACGTCCAGGCGGGCAGAACCTGCGTCGTCGACGACGTAGCCGGACCTCCCTTCGTACCGGTCGGCCGCGTCCTGCAGCGCGACACCGGGGCCGGGGTGCCACCGCCGCAGGTGGGAGGGGCGATGGGAGTAGTACTCGAAGAGGAAGTCCTCGACCGGGTGCCGCTCGCCGCGTGAGCGACGATCGAGGTGACCAGCGGTCAGCTCGTCGACCGCGCCCTCGTGGGCGCGGGCGCGCGTCAGCCACTCGTCGCGGGGCAGGGTCGTGGAGGTCATCGCAGACAGGGTAGGCAGTCGCCTAGTGTGGGGCTCGTGCGCATCGCGAGATATACCGAAGGTGACGACCCGGTCTACGGGCTCGTCGACGCAGACGGCAAGAAGATCGCCGAGGTGAGCGGGGACCCGTTCTACCAACGCATCGAGCTGACCGGCAAGGTCACGACGATCGACGAGGTGCGCCTGCTGGCCCCCATCATCCCGCGCAGCAAGGTGATCGGCATCGGCCGCAACTACGCCGACCACGCCGCCGAGATGGGCACCGACGTCCCCGACGAGCCGATGGTCTTCCTCATCCCCAACACCGCGGTGATCGGGCCCGGCGACCCGGTCGTCATCCCGACCACGCTCACCTCAGAGGTCCACTACGAGGGCGAGCTCGCGGTCATCATCGGCCGGATGTGCAAGGACGTCGAGCCGGAGGAGGCCAAGAAGGTCATCTTCGGCTACACGATCGCCAACGACGTCTCCGCGCGCGACCTGCAGCGCGGCGACGGCCAGTGGGCGCGGGCCAAGGGCATGGACACCTTCTGCCCGCTCGGCCCGTGGATCGAGACCGACCTCGACCCGCAGGATGTCTCGATCACGACGCGCCGGGACGGCGAGGTCGTCCAGGACGGCCACAGCTCCGACATGGTCCACGGCGTCGCGCACCTCATCAGCCACTGCTCCCGGGCCTTCACGCTGCTGCCCGGCGATGTCATCCTCACCGGGACCCCGGCCGGCGTCGGCCCCGTCGTGGCCGGCCAGCGCGTCGACATCGAGATCGACGCCATCGGCACGCTGTCCAACCCCTTCGTCAACGCCGAGTAGTCGTGGACGTCGCCCGGTCGGTCCCGCTCTTCGTCCTCGCGGC
>JAKDKQ010000394.1 GCA_030453295.1 Janibacter sp. | reverse complement strand
AGCGGGTGCTGCGCGTCTTCAACATCACCGGCCTCGACCGGCTCATCGACATCCACCCCGACCTCGAGGGTGCCGTCCGGGCGGCGGGGGCCATCAGCGCCTGACGCAACCCGCAGGTCCCCCCGCGCGTCTGGACAGCCACACGGACACCGACAGGACAGGGAGCTGGCTCACGTGAGGGACAAGGTCGTCGTTCTCAGCCGAGCAGGGGAGAGATCCATCCCCGGGGAGCACATCGAGCGTATCCGCGATCGGGCGGACACGGTCTTCGTCGTGCGAAGGGAGGCCCCGACGCCCGCTGAGGCCGTCCAGCTGCTGCGCGGCGCGACGGTCCTGGCCACGACCAACGTGACGCTCCCGTTGCTGGACGACACCCTGCTCGCGCAGCTGCCGCGCCTCCGCTCGATCGTCCTCTACGCCACCGGGTACGAGCACGTCGACGTCGACCTGCTGGAGCGGCACGGCGTGGTGCTCCAGACCCTGCCGACGTACGCGACCACGGCCGTGGCCGAGCACGCGCTCGCGCTCATGCTCAGCCTCGCGACTCGCACCCACCTGGCCAACGACAAGGCCCGCGGGCAGGCCCACCCGGGGACCTCGCTGCGCGGCGTCGAGCTGGGCGGACGCACCCTCGGCATCATCGGCGTCGGGAGGATCGGCACCCACCTCGCCCGCATCAGCGGGGGGCTGGGCATGCGCGTCCTGGGCAGCGACGCGGATCAGTGTGCCACCGCAGCCGCCGCCGATCTGGGGATCGAGATGGCATCGACCGACGAGGTCATCGCCCGAGCTGACGTGGTGGCGCTGTGTGCCTCGACCGATCGTCACGAGCCGATGATCATCGGTGCCGAGCGGGTACGCGCCCTCGACGAGGGGGCCTTCCTGGTCAACATCGGGCGCCCCGGGCTCGTCGACACCGACGCCGTCGTCGACGCCCTGCGCGCCGGCCGGCTGCGCGGCTACGCCGTCGACGACGTCGTGCTCGACCCCGTGGCACACAGCGACCTCATCAGCGAGGGCCGGGTGCTGCAGACCTCGCACAGCGCCTGGTGGCGTGACGAGGTGCTCGAGCGGGGCGCGGACCTCTTCGGGCAGGCCGTGCTCGAGTCCCTCGACCTCGCTGCGAAGAGGTGCGTCGCGTGACCCGTCGTCACCGCCTCGTCGTGGTCGGCGCCCTCGCCGTCGTGGGCGCGCTCGTCCCGAGCCTGCTCTTCATCGCGCAGTACCCGCAGTGGTGGGTGTGGATCGCCCAGGAGCAGGTGCCGATGACGTGGTTCCAGTCGGTGACCCTCGTGGTCACCGGCGTGGTCAGCCTCGTCGCGTGGTGCGTCGGCCGCATCGTGGGCCGGGTGCCACGAGCAGGGTTCGCGCTGCTCGCCGTGGGGTTCGCGGCGCTCGCCTTCGACGAGCGCTTCGCCGTGCACGAGCGCATCCGCGACGGCGTGCTCGCGCCCCGCGGGATCAGCCTGCCCCTCCTGTCGTGGATCGCCCCCGGCGACTTCCTCCTCCTGCTCGTCGCCATCGTCGGCCTGGTGCTCCTGCCGACGGCCCTGCGGCCGATCCGCTCCGACCGCTGGGCACTGACCCCCTTCGTCGTCGGGGTCGGGCTCTCGCTGCTCGCCGTCGGCACCGACTCCATCGACCCGAGCACGTGGTCGGTCCAGGGCGAACGCATCCAGCAGACGCTCGAGGAGTGCATCGAGCTGTGGGCCGGGTTGGCCTACCTGGCGGCCGTGACGCTGGCGCTGATGACCCTGCTCGACGAGCACCTGCTCCGGCTCCCTTCACAGGAGCTCGCCGAGCAGTAGTGTGAGCCAACGGTCGTGCCGCCACGACGACGGTCCGGCCGTGACCCGCGTCCATCAAGGAGGATGGCATGGCAGGCACGCACACGACCGTGGTCAGCGCTTCATCGATCGAGCTGGGCGGAGCCAACCTGGGACTGGTCGGCGGCGTCGCCGTCATCGGTCTCGTCGCCCTCGTGCTGGGGGTGGTCCTGCGGGGGCAGGTGCTCGCCGCCGGAGCCGGCACCGAGCGCATGCAAGAGATCGCCGGAGCGGTCGAGGAGGGGGCGCACGCCTACCTGCGACGGCAGTTCCGCACCCTGATCGTCTTCGTCGTCCTCGTCTTCCTCCTGCTCCTCCTGCTCCCGGCCGACTCGCAGGCCGTGCGATGGGGCCGATCCGGGTTCTTCATCCTCGGCGCAGCCTTCTCGGCAGCCATCGGGTACCTCGGGATGTCCCTCGCGGTCAAGGCCAATGTCCGTGTGGCAGAGGCAGCCCGCTCCACCGGCCGCGACGACGGCATGCGCATCGCCTTCCGCACCGGAGGCACCGTCGGCATGTTCACCGTCGGGCTCG
>JAKDKQ010000393.1 GCA_030453295.1 Janibacter sp. | reverse complement strand
TCGGCTCCTGCGACAACCGCGGGAGCAGCAGCTGGCTGAGGAAGTCGTGGACGTCATCGTCCTCGATCCGCTCCAACGCCCGGGTGGCACCGCGGGCGGCCTCGGTGAGGACACGCTGCCGGTTGGCAGGGACCGACAGCCACGCGCCGAGACGCTCGGCGACGTGCGCCGTCGCCAAGCGGTCGCGGGCGATCTCCTCGGTGAGGAAGTTGTCGGCGACGAACTCCTGCAGGCTGCGCCCCAGCTCGTCCTTGCGCTTCTTGACCAATGCCGTGTGCGGCACCGGGATCCCGAGCGGGTGACGGAAGATCGCGGTGACGGCGAACCAGTCCGCGAGCGCACCGACCATCGCGGCCTCGGACGCCGTGTTGACGAATCCCCACACCCCCGAGTGGTCCAGGCGAAGGGTGACGACGTAGACGAGTGCGGCCAGGACGAGCAGGCCGGTCGCCAGGGTGCGCATGCGCCGCAGACCGGCGCGGCGCCGCTCGTCGGCGGGGGTCTCTTGCAGGAAGCTCACGCCCCAGATCTTCCCTCATCCCCCGACCTAGACTCACCACTGTGGACTTCCTCAACGGCCTGATGCCCCAGTTCGACCTGACCTACGACGACGTCTTCATGGTGCCGCGCCGCAGTGACGTGGCCAGCCGTCACGGGGTCGACCTGACCACGAACGACGGGACCGGGACGACGATCCCGCTCGTCGTCGCCAACATGACCGCGATCGCCGGTCGTCGGATGGCCGAGACGACCGCCCGTCGTGGAGGCCTGACGGTCATCCCGCAGGACATCCCGGTCGAGGTGGTCGCCGAGGTGATCTCCTTCGTCAAGGGACGCGACCTCGTCCACGACACCCCGATCACCCTGGAGCCGAGCACCACGGCCGGTGAGGCGCTCGCCCTGATCAACAAGCGGGCCCACGGCGCCGGCGTGGTCGTCGAGGACGGTCGACCGGTCGGCGTGGTCACCGAGCGCGACCTGGAGAGCGTCGACCGCTTCACCCAGGTCCGGGATGTCATGTCCCCCGACCTGATGACGCTCTCCGCCGAGGCCGACCCGCGCACCGCCTTCGAGGAGCTGCACCGCGCCCGTCGTCGGGTGGCACCGGTCGTCGATGCGGACGGCCGCCTCGTCGGCATCCAGACGACGAAGGGAGCGGTCCGCGCCAGCATGTACACCCCCGCCGTCGACGGGCAGGGACGGCTGCGCATCGCCGCAGCGGTCGGGATCAACGGCGATGTGGGCGGCAAGGCCGCCGCGCTGCTCGAGGCGGGCGCCGACGTGCTCGTCGTCGACACGGCCCACGGTCACCAGACCAAGATGCTCGACGCCCTCGCGGCCGTGCGGGCGCTGGACCCGCAGGTGCCGATCGTCGCCGGCAACATCGTCTCTGCGGCCGGCACCCGCGAGCTCATCGAGGCGGGGGCGGACATCGTCAAGGTCGGCGTCGGGCCCGGCGCGATGTGCACGACCCGGATGATGACCGCCGTCGGGCGTCCTCAGCTCTCCGCGGTCCTCGAGTGCGCCGCGGCCGCGCGCGAGCTCGGCAAGCACGTCTGGGCCGACGGCGGCGTGCGCCACCCTCGCGATGTCGCGCTCGCGCTCGCGGCCGGCGCCAGCAATGTGATGATCGGGTCGTGGTTCGCCGGGACCCTCGAGTCGCCCGGCGACCTCGTCACCGACTCCGACGGGCGGCGGTACAAGGAGTCCTTCGGGATGGCCTCCGCACGCGCGGTGCAGAGCCGCACGGCGGCGGACTCCCCCTTCGACCGGGCGCGCAAGGCGCTCTTCGAGGAGGGCATCTCCAACTCGCGGATGTACGTCGACCCGGCCGGCCCGGGCGTCGAGGACGTCATCGACGAGATCATCGGCGGCGTGCGCAGCTCGTGCACCTATGCCGGCGCCACCTCGCTCGAGGAGTTCCACGAGCGCGCGCTCGTCGGACTGCAGTCGACGGCCGGGTTTGCCGAGGGCCGACCGCTGCACACCTCGTGGTGACGTCGTGAGGTCCCTCGAGCCGCTGCAGGCCCCCGTCGAACCGATCGAGGCCCTGCGCCGCGTCGGCTTCCTCCTCGAGCGCTCCCGGCAGCACAGCCGGCGCGTTGAGGCCTTCCGCGGCGCGGCCCAGGTCCTGCGCGGCCTGGACGAAGGGGAGGTCGCGCAGCGGGTCGAGGCCGGCACGATCACCGACCTCACGGGCATCGGCACGTCCACCGCCGGCGTCATCGAGCAGGCCGTGCGGGGGGAGCTGCCCGACTACCTTGCCAAGCAGCAGGAGGAGCACGGCGGGGCCCTCGTCGAGGGCGGCGAGACCTACACCGAGGCGATCATCGGCGACTGCCACCTGCACTCCGACTGGTC
>JAKDKQ010000059.1 GCA_030453295.1 Janibacter sp. | reverse complement strand
TCGAGCACCGGCAGCAGCATCCCGACGCCGAAGTCGAAGCCTTCGAGGACGAGGTAGCCGGTCCACAGGATGGCCAGCAGGACGAACCAGACGGTGATGAGATCCATGTCAGTGCTCCCCGATCAGTACGAGAACTCGAGCGGCTGGTCGTCCTCGACGAGGCGCGGGGCCTCGAAGGGCTCGGCGCCGCGACGGATGTAGTCGAGCAGGAGGCGGACCTCGACGACGGCGAGCCCGCCGTAGAGGGCCGTGAAGACGAGCATCGAGATCCACACGTCGGCGGTCCCGACACTCGGGGAGACCGCGGTGTGCGTCGCCATCTCGCCGAAGACGACCCAGGGCTGGCGGCCGACCTCGGTGAAGATCCAGCCGAAGCTGTGCCCGAGCACGGTCGCGATCGGGGTGAGCACGATGAGCCCGAAGACCCACCGCTGCATGGGGATCCGGTCCTTGCGGGTGGCCCACAGCACCCACGCGCCGACGGCCATGGCGAAGAACCCGGTGGCCATCATCAGGCGGAAGTTCCAGTAGGTCATCGCGATCGGCGGGACATAGGTGTCGGCCTGCGTCAGCTCGTCGTCGCCGAAGCTTGCGCGGTACTCCGCCTCGAGGTCGGCGATGCCGCGCACCTGCCCGTCGAAGCTGCCGGTGCCCAGGAAGGAGAGCAGGCAGGGGATCTCGATGACGTGCTTGGGGTCCTCCCCGCCGAGGCCGGCGATGGTCAGGACGGAGAAGGGGGCGCACTCACCGGCGGGTGGCGTGTCGTACAGGGCCTCTGCCGCAGCCATCTTCATCGGCTGGACCTCGGTCATCACCTTGCCCTGCAGGTCACCGCTGATGGCCACTCCCATCCCGGCGACGAGGACGACGACGGCACCGAGCCGGGCCGCGTGGCGGTACATCCTGCGATCGGCGGAGGGACCCCCCTTCGCCTTGCCCTGACGCAGCTTGTGCAGGCCGACGGCCATGACGAGCGCGCCGCCGACGAGGTAGCACGCGGTGATGACGTGGGGGAAGGCGACGAGCTGGACGGGGTTGGTGAGCACCGCCCAGAAGTCGGCCATCTCGGCGCGGCCGGTCGTCTCGTTGATCCGGTAGCCGACGGGGTGCTGCATGAAGGAGTTGGCGGCGAGGATGAAGTAGGCGGACAGGATCGTCCCGATGTGCACGATCCACATGGTCGCCGCGTGCAGCCGCTCGGGGATGCGGCCCCAGCCGAAGATCCACAGCCCGAGGAAGGTCGACTCGAGGAAGAAGGCGAGCAGCGCCTCGAGGGCCAGCGGTGCGCCGAAGATGTCGCCGACGAAGCGGGAGTAGGTCGACCAGTTCATCCCGAACTGGAACTCCTGGACGATGCCCGTGACGAGCCCGAGCGCGAAGTTGATCGTGAAGAGCTTGCCGAGGAACTTCGCCATCCGCAGGTGCTCTTCGTTGCGCGTGCGGATCCACCGGGAGTGGTACCAGGCGACGATGGCCGACAGCCCGATCGTGATCGGCACGAAGAAGAAGTGGTACACGGTGGTGATCGCGAACTGCCACCGGGCGAGGTCGAGTACGTCCACAGCTTCTCCTACGACGTCTAGTACTACATGACGTCGTAGACGCTACTCCCATGCTCGCCGAGGACCAAACCGCATGACGAAGGGGGCGGCTCCGGTCTCCCGGAACCGCCCCCACGTCAGCAGCTCACCGCAGGCGCCGCAGCCCCCGCTGGCCGTCGGCCACCTCGACGCTCGCCTGCGTGTACACAGCAGACCCGCGCCTCGTCACCGTGTCGAGCGAACGGAAGTCGGCGCGCAGGCTGCCCGGCGTGATCGTCGTGCGCACGTACCCGCGCTGGTTGGCGGAGAACTTCAGGTGGGGGTTCCACGCCATGATCGGGTCCGACCAGGCCGGGTCGCCGTCGCCGCCGGAGGTGATCGACGAGGCGACGAGCTCGGTGCCGACGACCGGGCTGTCGGGGTCGGCGAAGTCCGTCTTGATGTCCGCCGCCCAGTGCTTGTGCACGTCTCCGGTGAGGACCACCGGGTTGCGCACCCCGGCGTCCTGCCAGGCCTGCGTGACGCGCTCGCGCGAGCCGCCGTAGCCGTCCCACGAGTCATTGCTCGTGTGCAGCTCGTCCGGAGACTCCTTGCCGTCACGCGTGGCGAAGAAGACCTGCTGACCGAGGACGTCCCAGCGAGCGCGACTGCGGGAGAAGCCATCCCGCAGCCATGCCTCTTGCTTGTCGCCGGTGAGCGAGCGCGCCGGATCCTGCGCGTCGTCGCAGTTGGTGTCCCAGCCGTCGCCGCAGGCCTGGTCGTCGCGGTACTGACGGGTGTCGAGCATGTGGAAGCTCGCGAGTCGCCCCCACCCGAGGCGGCGGTAGATCTGCATGTCCGAGCCGTTCGGGATCGAGGAGCGGCGCAGCGGCATGTTTTCGTAGTACGCCGTGAAGGCATTGGCACGACGGGCGAGGAAGCGCTCGGGGGTGTCATTCCACTCCGCCGCCTTGGTGTCCTGGGGGATGCCGGCGGCCCAGTTGTTGTCGACCTCGTGGTCGTCCCAGACCACGAGCCACGGGGCGATGGCGTGCGCGGTCTGCAGGTCGGGGTCGGTCTTGTACTGCGCGTGGCGCAGCCGGTAGCCCTCGAGGGTGACGGTCTGGTCGCCGGCGTGGGTGCGGATGCCCGTCGTCTTGCCCTTGCCCTCGTACTGGTAGTCGCCGAGGTGGAGCACCAGGTCGGGCTCGTCGTCGGCGAGGTAGCGGTAGGCGGTGAAGAACCCGGCTTCCCAGTTGGCGCAGCTCGCGAAGGACATCGCCAGCGAGGCAGGCATCTCGTCGCGGCGGGGGGACGTGCGGGTGCGGCCGACCGGGCTGAGGAAGCTGTTGACCTTGAACCGGTACCAGTACTCCCGACCGGAGCCGAGTCCATCGACCTCGACGTGCACGGAGTGGGCGCCCTCGGGTCGGGCGATCGCGGTGCCGCGATGGACCGGTCGCCGCATCTGCGGGTTGTCGGCGATCTCCCACTGGACAGGGATGGAGCGGCTGGGCATGCCTCCCTTGCCGTCCTCGGCGAGGGGCTCCACGGCCAAGCGGGTCCACAGGACGACGCCCGTCGGGGTGGGGTCACCCGAGGCGACGCCCAACCCGAAGGGGGAGCGGCGCACCGGTCCGGAGGCGACCAGGAGAGGGGAGGCGGAGGTCGGGGTGACGGTGACGGCGGTGGTGCCGGCGGCGAGCCCGCCGGCGAGGACATGGCGACGAGAGAGGGTCATGACTGCACGCTCCCGCGCGGACGTGAACCCGGCCGACCAGTGACGTGAACCCGGCTGTCCCCCCGCGTGATCCGTGCGTGAAGTCCGGGTCAGCGAATGGTCATGGCCGGGGCACCCGGTACCGCACGAAGGCCGGGCTGACGGCGGTCGCGACGAGCGTCAGCACGATGACAAGGACACCGCCACCGATGGTCGTGACCGCGGTGCCGAGCTCGCCGGCGACCAGTCCGTGGAGCACATCGGCCACGCGCGGTCCGCCGGCGACGATGACGATGAAGACGCCCTGGAGCCGCCCGCGCATCGCATCCGTCGCGGCCGTCATGAGCATCGTCGAGCGGAAGGCTGCCGAGGCGGTGTCGGCGGCACCACCGATGGCGAAGAACACGCACGCGATGCCGAGCCACGGCACGACCAGCCCGTCGGCGAGGGCGACCGCGACACCGAAGCCGACGATCGCGCCGCCCCACGCGAGGACCGCGGCGGTGACCGCCAGTCCCTGACGCTCCACCCGCGAGACCCACCCGGACATCACGCCGCCGAGGAAGGCGCCGATCGGCATGGCCGCGAAGAGCAGGGCGAAGGCCAGGCCCCCCTCGGCCGGGCCCCCGAAGTCGACGTCGGCCATCTCGGGGATGAGCGCTCGCGGCATGCCGAAGATCATCGCGATGAGATCGACGACGAAGGACATGAGCAGCACCGGCTGGGTCGCGAGGTAGACGAAGCCGTCGATGACCGAGCGCAGGCCGGGGGAGGATCCGGCGATGACCGTGACCGGCAGAGGAGGGAGGGAGATGACCGCCCAGAGTGTGGCGAAGAGGAAGAGGGTGTCGACGAGGTAGAGCCACGAGAACCCGAGGACCGGGATGAGCGCGCCGCCCACCAGCGGTCCGGCGATCGCGCCACCGGTGAAGACGGTCATGTTGAGGGTGTTGGCCGCGGGCAGCATGTCGGCCGGCACGATCCGGGGGAGGACGGCCGAGCGGGTCGGCTGGTTGACTCCGAAGAAGGCCTGCTGCATCGAGAAGATCGCCAGCAGCAGCCAGACATTGGTGTTGCCGAGGGCGGCCTGGGCGAAGAAGACCGCGGAGGTGAGGATCAGCCCCCACGTCGTGACGGTCAGCAGCCGCCGGCGGTCGAAGTGGTCGGCCAGCGACCCGCCGTACAGCCCGAAGATCACCAGGGGCACGAGCCCGAAGAGCCCGGTGAGCCCCACGTAGGCGCTCGACCCGGTCATCGAGTAGATCTGCGCGGGGACGGTGACGACCGTCAGCTGTGCCCCGATGACCGTGACGATCTGGGCCGTGAAGAGGCGGCGGTAGGCCGGGACCTTCAGAGGGCGGGTGTCGGCCAGCAGGCCCCGGAGGCGACGCACCGCGTCACCCTACGCCCGACCCCTTCTCCTCGGCCGGAGCCCGCCTGCGGGTCTACCCTCTCCGGAGGGAGCCAGCGCCGCTCTGGCCCGCACGACGACCGGCGCGCTCGCGCCGGGCAGCAGCTGGCCACCCGCCGCAGGCCACCGGATCTCGACGTCGACGGTGGGGGCGACCCGATAGGGCCGGGTCAGCAGGAGTCCGCCGACGACCCGACGCAGACGTGAGAGCTCGGCCCGCACGGTGATGACACGACTCGGGTCGGCGAAGACCTCCTCAGCCAGAGCCGCGGCACTCAGACCGACGTCGCCCGCCCCGACGAGGGCGAGCAGCAGCTCGGCGTGCCGGGGGGTGAGGCGACGAGTCCACGGACCCGACTCGGCGATGACCTGGATGCGCGGCTCGCCGGTGAAGTCCAGCACGGCCCGCGTACCGAGCGGGCCCTCCGCCGACGACCCACGTAGGAGCCAGCCGCCGGGCAGAGGTTCGACGATGACCTCGCCGACCCCTGGCAGGTGCGCGACCCCGGGCTGCATACCGTCGGGCAGGCAGACCTGCCGCTGGGTGAGCAGGCCGGAGGTTGCGGCAACGTGCCCGGTGCGGTCGACGACGGCTGCGGGACCGCTGACCCGTGTGAGGAGGTGGCCGGAGCCGGTGCGCAGGTCCTCGAGGGCGCGCCTGTGCCGTTCGAGCAGCTCCATGGAGGCCAGTCGTGCAGCCATCGACGCGGTGGCCAGCAGACTCGGGTGCATCGCCGTGCGTGGACCGCTGATGTCGACAACCCCGACGACCCGCCCGGTCCAGGGGTCGCGGAGGGGAGCGGCCGAGCAGCCCCAGCGGGCGTGCGCTTCGACGAAGTGCTCGGCGCCCTGGATGTGCACTGGCTCGCCGAGCACGAGCGCTGTACCGATCGCATTGGTCCCGACATTCCCCTCGGTCCACTCCGACCCCGCGACGAAACCGAGCTCGTCGGCGAGCCCGCGGACCCCCGGCCGGCCGAGCCGCCACAGGACGTGCCCGTCCGCGTCGGCCACCACGATGAGGTGCCCGCTGTCGACGACGGACTGCAGGTGCGGCGTCAGCTCGGCGGTGATCCGGTCGAGGCCGTCGCGTCCTCGTCGCCGCTGCACCTCGCTCTCGTCGAGCGGCGCGACCCGCGGTCGGCCACCGGGGTCGACCCCTGCGGCGCTGACCCGGCGCCACGAGGCGGCGATGTCCGCGCGGCCGCGGGATCCACCCTTCGTGCTGCCGCTCAGGTGCGCGTCGCGTCGTCGTGCCCGCTCGTGCTCACTCGGGTCCATGTCTCGCTCCTCGCCCGGCCGTCGGGGGAGCGGTGGGGGATGCAACGTCGTGCAACCCTGTCGCCCGGCACCCTCGCCGGAGTTGTGTGGGTCACGGTACAACGCAAAGGAGCGGATCGTGACCCAGATGACCAAGCAGCAGACGACGGCGACGCAGCGCGCCCAGTCCTGGTTCGAGGCCCTTGAGGCGGCCCTGGCGGCGCAGGACGTGGCATCGGCCGCGGCTCTCTTCGCCGCTGAGAGCTACTGGCGAGACCTCGTGGCCTTCTCGTGGAACCTCACCACCGTGGAGCACCGCGAGGGGGTGAGAGAACTGCTCGAGAGCACGGCCGGGGCGACCGCCGCCCGCAGCTTCGCGCTGTCGGAGGAGGCGACGGAGGTCGATGGAGTCGTCACCGCCTGGTTCACCTTCGAGACCGCGGTCGGCCGTGGCCGCGGGCTCTGCCGGCTCGTCGACGAGGAGGGTGAGGACAAGGCATGGACCTTCCTCACCACCCTCTACGAGCTGAAGGGCCACGAGGAGCCCAGCGGTGAGTACCGCCCGAAGGGGGCCGAGCACGGGATCGAACCCCAGCGACTGAGCTGGAAGGAGAAGCGCGAGGCCGAGGACGCGGCAATGGGTGAGAGCGCCCAGCCTTATGTCCTCGTCGTCGGCGGCGGCCAGGGCGGCATCGCTCTCGGCGCCCGGCTGCGTCAGCTCAGCGTGCCCTCCCTCGTGCTCGACCGCAACGAGCGGCCCGGCGACCAGTGGCGGCAGCGCTACAAGTCCCTGTGCCTGCACGACCCGGTGTGGTACGACCACATGCCGTACCTGAAGTTCCCGGACAACTGGCCGGTCTTCGCCCCCAAGGACAAGATCGGTGACTGGCTCGAGAGCTACACCAAGATCATGGAGGTGCCCTATTGGGCGTCCACGACGGTCAGGAGCGCCGAGTACGACGAGGCGAAGGGGGAGTGGACCGTGGAGATCGAGCGCGACGGTCAGCCGATGACCCTGCGGCCGACCCAGCTCGTCATGGCCACCGGCATGTCCGGCAAGCCCCACGTGCCGACCGTGCCCGGTCAGGACATCTTCCGTGGCGAGCAGCAGCATTCCTCGGACCACCCGGGTCCTGACGCCTACACGGGCAAGAAGGTCGTGGTCATCGGGTCCAACAACTCCGCCTTCGACATCTGCGGAGCGTTGTGGGAGCACGGTGTCGACGTGACGATGGTGCAACGTTCGTCGACCCACATCGTCAAGAGCGCGACCCTCATGGAGATCGGGCTCGGTGACCTCTACTCCGAGCGGGCTCTCGCCGCGGGGATGACGACGGAGAAGGCGGACCTGGTCTTCGCTTCCCTGCCCTACCGGATCATGCACGAGTTCCAGATCCCGCTCTACGACAGGATGAAGGAGGTCGATGCCGACTTCTACGCGCGGCTGGAGAAGGCCGGCTTCCAGCTGGACTTCGGCGATGACGGCTCCGGGCTCTTCCTCAAGTACCTACGTCGCGGCTCGGGCTACTACATCGACGTCGGCGCGGCCGAGCTCGTCGCGGACGGCAGCGTCAAGCTAGTCCAGGGCCAGCCGGACCACTTGACGCAGGACGCGGTCGTCCTCGCCGACGGCACCGAGCTGCCGGCCGACCTCGTCGTCTACGCCACCGGGTACGGCTCGATGAACGGCTGGGCCGCGGACCTCATCAGTCAGGAGGTCGCGGACAAGGTGGGCAAGGTGTGGGGCCTGGGCTCCGAGACCACCAAGGACCCCGGTCCCTGGGAGGGCGAGCAGCGCAACATGTGGAAGCCGACCCAGCAACCGGGTTTGTGGTTCCACGGCGGCAACTTGCACCAGTCGCGGCACTACTCGCTCTATCTCGCCCTGCAGCTCAAGGCGCGGTACGAGCGCCTCGACACCCCGGTCCACGACCTCGCCCCGGTGCACCACCGCAGCTGAGGCAGGCGCACGGGGTGCTCAGTACCCCGTGCGCCCGTCGACCGCTTCGCGCAGCAGGTCCATGTGGCCCAGGTGGCGGGCGTACTCCTCGATCAGATGGGTGAGGATCCAGCGCAGGTTGAGCTGCTGCCCGCGACGCCGGCCGACCACCGCGCCGTCGAGGTCGCTCCACCCGGCCAGCGCGGCCCGTGAGGCGGCGAGCTCCTGCTCGTAGGCCTCGATCGACTCGGCCGCGTTGTCAGCGGTGGCGCCGTCGAGGTCGGCGTCGGGATCCCCCTTCGTCGACCAGCGGGCGACCACGTCCTCGCCGAGCAGCACGGTCCGCAGCCAGTAGGCCTCGACCTCGGTGAGGTGGCGCACCACCCCCGCCAGGCTCAGGGACGAAGGGGGGACCGCCCGGCTCGCGAGCTGGTCACCGCTCAGCCCGGCGACCTTGAGGAAGACCGTCTCGCGGTACAGGTCCAACCAGTGCTCGAGGACCTCGCGCTCGCCGCCCAGCATCGGCCCGTCCCTGCGGGTGTCGGGTCGCTCGCGCACGATGACGGTCGGGTCGCTCATGAGCCAACACTGTCAGACGCGCACAGAAGGTCGTCCTGGAGCATTCGGTGGCTGATCCTGCCACTGGATGCACCAGGACGACCTCTTGTGCACGGGCGCCTGGTTCAGACCAGGTCGGCGGCGGCCTCGGCGACCCGCTCGTGCTCCGAGCGCAGCCGCTTGAGGAAGTCCCTGGTCCGGGCGTGCTGCGGGTTGTTGATGACGTCCTTGGGGGCGCCCTGCTCGACGACGACACCACCGTCCATGAAGACGACCCGGTCGGCGACATCCCGCGCGAAGGCCATCTCGTGGGTCACGACGATCATCGTCATGCCCTGGCCGGCGAGGTCGCGCATGACCTCGAGGACCTCACCGACGAGCTCCGGGTCGAGCGCGGAGGTCGGCTCGTCGAAGAGCATCAGCTTGGGCTTCATCGCCAGCGCCCGCGCGATGGCGACCCGCTGCTGCTGACCGCCGGAGAGCTGGTTGGGGTAGGCGTTGGCCTTGTCGCCCAGACCGACCTTGTCGAGCAGGGTGTCGGCCTCGGCGCGGACCTCGGCCTTGCGGCGGCCCTGCACCTTGACCGGTGCCTCCATGACATTTTCGCGGGCGGTCATGTGGGGGAAGAGGTTGAACCGCTGGAAGACCATGCCGATCTCGCGGCGCTGGGCCGCGATCTCCTTGTCCTTCAGGCGGTGCAGCTTCGAGGCCCCCCGAGTCCCCTGGTCGCGGTAGCCCATGAGGTCACCGTCGACCCAGATCCGGCCGGCCTGGATGTCCTCGAGCTGGTTGATGCACCGCAGGAAGGTCGTCTTGCCCGAGCCGGACGGCCCGAGCAGGCAGACGACCTCACCGGCCGCGACATCCATGTCGATGCCCTTGAGGACCTCGTTGCTGCCGTAGGACTTGCGGACCTGCACGGCGTGGACGAGTGGCATGTCGCTCACTTGCCGCCTCCGATCGTCAGACCCATCAGGCGGGTCTTCGTGGTGTCGGTCGTGGCCTGAGTGGACGTGTTGCCGTAGCCACGCCCGAAGTGCCGCTCGAGGAAGTACTGCCCGACCATGAGGACCGAGGTGATGACCAGGTACCACATGCAGGCCGCCATGAGCGTGGGCATGATCTTCAGCGTCCGGTTGCCGATGGCCTGGGCCTGGAAGAACAGCTCGGTGCTCAGCGGCAGTGCCATGAGGAGCGAGGTGTCCTTGAGCATCGCGATCGTCTCGTTGCCGGTGGGCGGGATGATGACCCGCATCGCCTGCGGCAGGATGACCCGTCGCATCGACAGGCTCGGCTTCATGCCCAGCGCCGAGGCGGCCTCACGTTGGCCCTCGTCGACCGACATGATGCCGGCGCGGGCGATCTCAGCCATGTACGCGGCCTCGGACAGGCCCATCGCGATGATGCCCCAGATGAGCGTGCTGCTGATCTGGTTGACGTTGAAGGTGAAGAGCGTCAGGTCGCTGCTGAGCCCGAGCCATCCGGCCAGCTGCTGGCTGAAGGGGAAGGGCCCGATGTTGAACTCCGGGTAGAGGTAGCCGATGCCGGTGCCGAAGAGGACGACGAGCACCAGGCGCGGGATCCCGCGGAAGAACCAGGTGTAGAGGAACCCGACGAACTTCAGCACCGGGTTG
>JAKDKQ010000392.1 GCA_030453295.1 Janibacter sp. | reverse complement strand
CTCCCTGCGCACGACCTTAAGGAAATGCGCTCTCCCTGCGTTCGCTCCTCAGGCAGGGGTGGCGTCGCGTGTCGCCTGCACCCATCGGTCGAGCTGCTCGGCGGCACGACCGGAGTCGAGCACGGCCTCGACCGTGTCCATCCCGGCGCGGATCGCCGCGATCGGGTCCGCAGGCAGCTGAGCTCCCGACTGCGACAGGGCAACTGCCGCGCCGGCGTTGAGGACCACGGCGTCACGCACGGGGCCGACCTGCCCCGCGAAGAGCTGCCTGGCCACCCCGGCATTGACGTCCGCGTCCCCACCCCGCAGTGAGTCGATCGGGCTGCGCCCCAGGCCGACATCCTCCGGCGTCAGGGTGAGCTCGCTGATCCGGCCACCCGCGACCCACCACAGGTGAGAGGAGTCGGCGACCGTCAGCTCGTCGAGCCCGTCGTCGCCACGGAAGACCAGGGAGTCCGTGCCGCGATCGGCGAAGACCCCGGCCATGAGGGGCGCCACCCGCGCGTCGGCGACCCCCACCACCGAATAGGTGGGACGGCTCGGGTTGGTCATCGGCCCCAGCACATTGAGTGCCGTCCCAACTCCCAGGTCCCTGCGAGGCACCGCGGTGTGACGGAAGGACGGGTGGAAGGTCTGGGCGAAGCAAAAGGTGATGCCCGCGACGTCGGCCACCTGCGCGACCGCCTCGGGGGGAAGGGAGAGATTGACTCCCAAGGACTCGAGGACGTCCGCGGAGCCGGACTTGGACGACGAGGCGCGGTTGCCGTGCTTGACCACCCGCACCCCGGTCGCCGCGATGCAGATGGACGACATCGTCGAGATGTTGACCGTGCCGGCCATGTCCCCACCGGTCCCGACGATGTCCAGGGTCGGCCCGGACACGTCGATCGGCAGCGCGTGCTCGAGCATGACGTCAGCCAGCGCCCGCAGCTCGGTGACGGTCTCCCCCTTCGCCCGCAGGGCCACGAGGAACCCGGCGATCTGCGCAGGAGCGGCGTCGCCGGACATCATCTCGCGCATGGCCCACGACGTCTCGTCCGACGAGAGGTCGCGGCCGGCGAGGAGCGTGGTGAGGACGGCGGGCCAGGTGTGCGTGCCCGTCGCGGTCATCGGTGGGACACGCCTCGGGCGAGGTCGGCCACCGCGTCAGCGAGGGCGATCGGGTCGAGGGGGTGCGGGACCGCGGCGTCGGCCATCGACCAGGTCGCCAGCCAGCCGTCCTGCGGGCGACCGGTGAGGACGAGCACCGGCGGGCACTCGTGGATCTCGGACTTCAGCTGACGGCACAGCCCCATGCCGCCGAGCTTGGCAGCCTCACCGTCGAGCACCAGGAGGTCGATCCCGCCGGCCTCGACCGCCTCGATGACCGCGTCGGCCGTCGCACACTCACGCCACCCCGCGATCTCGACGTCCTTGGCAGGGCGACGGCCGATGGCCGCACGCACGACGTCCCGCGTGGTGATGTTGTCGCTGTGCAGGAGGATCTGCACCGACACGACGTCGCGTGCCCCGGCCCCGACGAGCGCGTTGGACGCAGGGGCGGAGGGAGTCTGCTGGGGGGTACCGGTCATGGCCAAGATCGTAGCGGTGAGGGGGCTCACGAGACTCGCGGAGGGGGGTGGCGCACAACCGCGTCGCCTTATGGACATAATGGGCCCGTGGCCACTGCAACCTCCCTGCCTTCAAACGTGTCCGGGCACTCTGTCGTAGACCCCTCCATGGGTCCGGTCAGCCGACCCAACATGGTGTCTGTCGGCACCATCGTCTGGCTGTCCAGCGAGCTGATGTTCTTCGCCGGGCTCTTCGCGATCTTCTTCACGGTCCGGTCGATGCGACCCGACCTGTGGGAGCACAACATCGAGATGCTCAACGTGCCCTTCGCGGCCGCCAACACCCTGATCCTCGTGGTCTCGTCGGTGTGGTGCCAGCTGGGTGTCCTCAAGGCAGAGCACGGGCAGAAGTCGCGCACCGGCTCCCTGATGAATGTCGCCGGCTGGGGCATGCGTGAGTGGTACGTCCTCACCTACATCTTCGGCGCGATCTTCGTCTCGGGTCAGGTCCTCGAGTACGCCACGCTCGTCAGCGAGGGCGTGACGATCTCGACGGACTCCTGGTCCTCGATCTTCTACCTGACCACGGGACTGCACGGCATCCACGTCACGGGCGGGCTGATCGCCTTCCTGCTGATCATCGGCCGTACCTACACCACCCGTGACTACAGCCACGCCCAGCAGACCGGTGCCGTCGTCACCTCGTACTACTGGCACTTCGTCGACGTCGTGTGGATCGCGCTCTTCGCGGCGATCTACCTCCTGGGATGATCCTGATGCGTCGCCCCTCGCCCCGCTCCCCCCGCCCCAAGA
>JAKDKQ010000391.1 GCA_030453295.1 Janibacter sp. | reverse complement strand
GTGCGAGCAGGCCTGCCGCGAGTTGATCACCTCGCTCACCTGACCGATTATCGGGAGCGGGTCGCGCGCCACCCGACGGCAGCGCCGAGGCCGGCGACGCCGAAGACCAGCAGCAGGTGTGCACGACGCAGCACAGGAGCGCGGCTGCACCGGTACCGAGGGCTAGGCGTCCCCGGCGCTCTGGCCGGGCCGGTGGCTGCGAGGGGTTTCAGGCACAGCATGACGTCGGCATCTGGTTGCGGAACAGGCCGGCGACGATGCGCAGGCTCTCGGCCATGGTCAGGTACGGCGCCCAGGTGTCGGCCAGCTCGTCGACGGTCATGCCGGCCTTGATGGCGTAGGTGGCCGCCAGCATCATCTCCCCGGCGCCGTCGGCCAACGCGTGCACGCCCAAGACCTTGCCGGTCGCCGCGTCTGCGACGAGCTTCACCGCGCCTTGGGTGTCGTGCTGGACCAGCGCCCGGGGGACGTCGGACAGGTCCAAGACCCGGCAGTCGCACGCGTGGCCGCGGGCGACTGCCTCTTCCTCGGTCAGCCCCGCCGAGGCCAACTGGGGTCGGGTGAACACGACGGCGGGCAAACCGGTGTAGTCGACCCGTGCTGGTGCCGCACTGTCGTCGGCCAAGGCGTTGAGCGCGGCGACCCGACCACCGGCGGCAGCGACGTAGACGTACTGAGGTGCTCCCGAGACGTCCCCCGCGGCGTAGACGCGCGGGTTGGTCGTGCGCTGGGTCTCGTCGACCACGACGAAGCCCCGCTCGTCCACCTCCACCCCGGCAACGTCCAGGGCCAGCCCGTCGGTGCCCGCGACGCGCCCGGTGGCCACCAGCAGTTGCGCTGCGTGGACCTGCGCGCCTGAGGCGGTGCTCACCACGACCTCCTGTCCTCGGGGGGAGGCGTCGGTGGCCACCGACGTCGCGTGCTCCTCAACCACGGTGATGCCGGCGTCGGCGAAAACGTCCCGCAGGCCCTGTGCTAGCTCGGGCTCGGTGCGGGGCGCCAGGCGCCCGACCACCGTCACCTGGGCGCCGAGGTGGGCGAACAGCTGGGCCTGCTCCATCCCGACAGAGCCGCCACCAATGATGACCAGCGACTCCGGCAGCTCGGGCAGCTCCATCGCCGTCGTCGAGGTCAGCCAGTCCACAGAGTCCAGACCCGTCACGTCCGGGACGGCCGGGGTCGAGCCAGTGGCGACCAGGTAGGCGCGGGCCCGCAGCGCTTCGCCGTCGACGGCCAGAGTGTCCATGTCCAGGAAGGTGGCCTGGCCCGGGCGGACCTCGAAGCCATAGGCGGCGGCCACGTCGGCGTACTTCGCCTCGCGAAGGCGCTCGATCAGGCCGTCCTTCTGGGCAACCAGGGCGCCCAGATTCACCGGCCCGGCTGACGTTGAGGCGCCTGTGAAGGGGTTGGTCAGCGCGGCGTGCCGCGCTCCGGCGGCCGCCAGGAGCGTCTTGGACGGCACGCAGCCGATGTTCACGCACGTGCCGCCGAGGACGCCGCGTTCGATCAGCAGCACACTCTTACCGGCCTGGCTGGCCGCGATCGCCGCCGACATGGCCGCACCCCCGGAGCCGATCACAGCCAGATCGACGTCGTAGTCCTCACCCATCTCGCACCCTCCTTCGCGTTGCACGTCTCCAGCGACCAGACTGGACGTTCCAGTGCAGGGGAAGGTCAAGGTGAACGTGGAAGAAGATCGAGTAAGGAGTCACCGTGTGGATCGGTGAGCTAGCCGAGGCCAGCGGCACCACGACCAAGACGCTGCGCTTCTACGAAGAAGTCGGGCTCCTGCCCGCGCCCGAGCGCACCGCCAGCGGCTACCGGGACTACGCCCCGGAGGCCCTGGCGCGCCTGGACTTCATCCGTCGCGGACGCGTCGCTGGGCTCACTCTGGTCCAGATCCGCGAGGTCCTCGAGATCCGCGACGCCGGGGTCGCGCCCTGCCAGCAAGTGCAAAACCTGCTCCAGTCCCGCCTGGGCGACCTGGACCGCCAGATCGCCGACCTGCAGGCACTGAGGCACACCGTCGCCCACCTCAGCGACGGTGCCGCCAGGATCGAGCCCACCGACTGCGACGCCACGACCGTCTGCCGCTACCTGTGATCGCACGGGCCTGTGGCAATGTCTGGTGCAATGCCCCACGCTTAGTGCCGGACAGTGATCGGCGCGGGCTGGCCACCCGGTACGACAAGTACGCCGCCACCTCCCTCGGCGGAGTGCTCCTAGCCGTCCCTATACCGAGCCTGGACGGCATGTGCAGAGGGCTTCGGTCACTCGTACAGTCGACTTCGAAACATTGACACCTCAGCCTGCTCTTCCCCTGTGGATTCTTGGATCTGGGCATCGCGCACGGGGGGCTCACTAACGTC
>JAKDKQ010000390.1 GCA_030453295.1 Janibacter sp. | reverse complement strand
TGATCTTGGAGATCTTCTTCGCGTTGTCCTGGTCGATGCCCTCCTTGGTGGGGCCGGAGAGGACGTACTCCTTGCCGGAGGCCTGCGGCTCCTTGTCGCCGAAGTCGATGCTCTTCAGCGACACGCCACGACGGATGAGCTTGGACTCGAAGACGTCGACGACGGCCAGGACGCGGTCGGAGCTGTTGGCCTTGATGACGACGTTGTCGCCGCTCCACTCGATGGAGGCGCCCACGCCCTTGAAGTCGTAGCGCTGGGAGACCTCCTTGGAGGTCTGGTTGAGCGCGTTGTCGACCTCCTGACGGTCGACCTTGCTGACGATGTCGAAGCTGCTGTTGGCCATGTCCTGCGGGCTCCTTCGGGGAAGTTGGTGCCGGAATTGCGTTGGAGGGGGATCAACTTGCTATCCTTCCAGACGCACACGGCAGGTTGTCCGAGCGGCCAATGGAAACGGACTGTAAATCCGTCGGGTTATCCCTACGAAGGTTCGAATCCTTCACCTGCCACCCACGTGCACGAAGGCCCCCGGGTTCACTCCCGGGGGCCTTCGTCATGCGATCTCCGACCGTGGCTGTCGGGAGCGAGGGAGCCTCAGTTGGCGACACCACCGCACAGCACGGGCATGGTCGCCTCGAAGGGGACGCCCGACCCGGGCACGAGGGGAGCCTCGCCCGCACCGTCGAGGTCGTAGGTCCCGCTGCCGTTGACGTCGATGCCGTGGACGACGACCTGCACCGTGTCGGCGTTGGCCAGCGCGGAGTCATTGGTGAAGGTGCGGCTGTACGTGAGGTGGCCGTCTGCGTCCGCGACCGGGAAGCGGTCGAGGGCCAGGGCATCGGCGCCGCCGGTGCCGCCCGAGGTCGTCAACGAGGCGAGGATGCCCCCGTAGAAGGGCGCACCCTCGGGCACGGAGACGAAGCCATCACCGTCGGAGTCCGCACCCGCGCCCGGGCAGGCCATGTCCGTGGCCGGGCCGTCCACGCCGTGCAGATGCATGGCGTGGGGCAGGTTGGGGGAGAGGCCCGAGGCCTCGACCTGGACGCGGATCTTGCCATTCGGCAGCGACGTGATGCGCGTGCTGCCCTCGGCGCCGGAGATGGTCGGTGCCTGCACGGTGTTCAGGCCGTAGGAGTACGAGGCGACCTTCGCGGACGGGTTGGTGTCGTGCGCGGCGACGGCCGCACCCGAGGCGGCGAAGGTCGAGGCGGTGACGACGGCGGCCAGGCTGAGCAGACGGAACTTCATGGCGGACTCCCTTGTCGCAGATCCGTGTGTCGGACCAGTGACAGTGTTTCGTCGCCGACGGCGAGGTCGGATTGGTCAGGTCACCCCCGGGCCCGCTCCGCAGCCATGGCCGAGGGTCACTTCAGGCGCTTGCGTGCCTCGCGCCACAGGTCCTGATAGGCGATGGCGGCTGCCGAGCGCGGCTGCCACTGGACGATCGGGGCGCGGTGCACGCCCATCTGCTCGACCGCGCTCGCCGCTGGGACGACCGTCGTGGCGACGTCAGCGCGTGAGCCGGGGAGCTCCTCGAGGAGGTCCTTGTGCAGGCGCCGGCGGCGATCGACCATCGACAGGAAGGCGAGCAGCTTCGGCGACTTGCCCTTGGTGTCGTCGATGAACTCGCGCAGCTGGTCAAGGGTGCGCATCGACAGGGGAGAGGGCATGACCGGGGCGAGCACGAGATCGGCCGTGCGGACGATGCTCTCCGACACGAGGGACACGCTCGGGGCGCAGTCGAGGATCACGAGGTCGTACTTCTTGGACAGTCCGTCGAGCAGCTGGCCAAGCGTGCGGGTGGGCTTCTTCTCGGCGTCGAGCAGCAGGTCGAGGTTGCGGTAGGAGAAGTCGGAGGGCAGCACGTCGAGGCCGTCGAAGTCGCTCGACTTGATCGCATCGGCCATGTCGAGCGTGCCGGCCACGAGCGCCTCGCCGCCCCCCTTCACCTTGGGCTTGACCTTGAAGAGCCACGTGGCGCCGCCCTGCGGATCGAGATCCCACAGCAGGACGCGTCGTCCCTCGTTCGCGGCGAGCCAGGCGAGGTTGGCTGCGGCAGTGGTCTTCCCGACCCCACCCTTGATGCTGTACGAGGCGATGATCTTCATGACCGCCATGCTTTCACCTGTCCCGTCGCAGTGGGGCACGATGCGGGCATGGACGTCATCGTGGGAGAGGACGGGTTGGCCCGGCCGCAGTGGGCCGCCAGCGATCCGTTGATGCAGGAGTACTACGACACCGAGTGGGGCCTGCCCGTGCGCGACGAGCGTGGGCTCTTCGAGCGGCTCAGCCTCGAGGCCTTCCAGTCCGGCCTCTCCTGGGCGACGATCCTGCGCAAGCGGGAGAACTTCCGGGCGGCCTTCGACGGATTCG
>JAKDKQ010000389.1 GCA_030453295.1 Janibacter sp. | reverse complement strand
TGACGGGCATCGAGGAGTTCCTCGAGACGAAGTACATCGGCGTCAAGATGTGAGGGGCACCATGGACCCATGACCCTCCAGCACATCGCCCTCGAGTCCGACTGGCAGGCCGCTCAGGCCGCCGGCACCTACCCGATCTCCACTCGCGGTCGGCTGATTGCGGAGGAGGGCTTCATGCACTGCAGCGGGTCCGAGCAGCAGCGGGACGCAGTCGCGGGTCGCTTCTACGCGGATGTGACCGAGCCCCTGCTCGTCCTGACCCTCGACGAGCAGGCGCTCGCCACCCACGGCCTCGACGTGCGGTACGAGCCGGCGGTCGTCGGTGGCGACGAGCTCTTCCCCCATGTCTACGGCGGCGACCTGCCCGTCGGCTGCGTGAGTCAGGTCGACCCGCTCGGGCGCTGACCCGGCGTCGTTGTCGAGGGTTGGCGTCGTTGTGCACAGTTGGCTGACGCTATTTCGTCGGCCAACCGTGCACAACGACGCCGGGCTGGAGCGCGGGCATCACTGGTCGACGGCGGCGTCACCCGATCGCTCGGGGAAGCGGCTGAGGAGCGCGGCCAGCTGGGCCTGCTCCTGGGCGGTGAGTGCCGCGTCGAGCAGCTCTCGCTCGGTCTCGACATGGCTGACGACGGCGTCGTCGACGAGGCGCAGCCCGGCTGGGGTCAGCCGCACCGCACGCTTCGGCGGTTGGCCGGGTCGGTCGTGCGCTCGAGCAGGGCCTTGTCCTTCAGGCGCTGGAGCCGGTTGGTCATGGCTCCGGCCTGAGGGCAGTACGACACGCGGACGGGCGTCAGTCCCTGGCGATGGACGCCACTGTCGCACCGGTGGCCGCCACGAGGTCCGAAGGGAGCAGCTCCAGATCGAGTCCGCGTCGCCCGCCGCTGACGAAGACCGTCGCGTGCTCCAGCGCCGAGGAGTCGAGGACCGTTGTCAGCGAACGCTTCTGACCGATGGGGCTGATGCCGCCGACGACATATCCGGTCGTCTTCTCCGCGAGTGCCGGGTCGGCCATGCTCGCCTTCTTGGCCCCGACTGCCGCCGCGAGGGCTTTGAGGTCGAGCTGCCCGGTGACGGGCACGATGCCGACGAGGAGGCCGTGGTCGCGGGGCAGGTCGGTCTGGGCGAGCAGCGTCTTGAAGACCCGCTCCGGAGGTGCGCCGATCGCCTCGGCCGCCTCGAGCCCGTACGACGGTGCCGCCGGGTCGTGCTCGTAGGGGTGCTCGGTGAACTCCACCCCGGCCGCCACCAGCGCCCGCGTCGCAGGGGTGGCGCCGCCCCCCTTCGTCCTCTTGCTCATGGGTCCAGTGTCCTCTTGGCACGGCCCGGTGTCGCTGTCCACCTGCTCGTCATCTCGGGGTGGTAAGAACACCTCATGCAGAAGCAGAACCTCCGCGAGTACATCGACCAGCTGATGGTCGAGGGCTACACCGTCCGCGACGACCAGGGCGATGACCCCATGCTCATCGCGCCCGATGGCAAGGCGGTCGAGACCTGGCGGGAGAACTACCCCTACGACGAGCTGATGACCCGCAACGACTACGACGTCGAGAAGTACCTGCTCCAGATCGAGCTGCTGAAGTTCCAGTACTGGGCGCAGGACACCGGGCGGAAGTTCGTCGTCCTCTTCGAGGGACGTGACGCCGCGGGCAAGGGCGGGACCATCAAGCGCTTCACGGAGCACCTCAACCCGCGCGGTGCGCGCGTGGTCGCCCTGACGAAGCCGAGCGAGCGCGAGGAAGGGCAGTGGTATTTCCAGCGCTACCTCCGGTACCTGCCCACGAGCGGCGAGATCGTCCTCTTCGACCGGTCCTGGTACAACCGCGCCGGGGTCGAGCGGGTCATGGGCTTCTGCTCCGATGAGCAGTACGAGGGCTTCATCGACCAGGCGCCCAAGGTGGAGCGGATGCTCTCCGACGCCGGTGTCCACGTGACGAAGCTGTGGTTCTCGGTGACCCAGCAGGAGCAGCGCACCCGCTTCGCGATCCGCCAGATCGACCCCGTGCGTCGGTGGAAGCTCTCCCCGATGGACCTCGAGAGCCTCGACAAGTGGGAGGAGTACACGGCGGCCAAGGAGGCGATGTTCGAGCGGACCGACACCCGGCACGCGCCGTGGATCGTCATCAAGTCCAATGACAAGAAGCGGGGGCGGGTCAACGCGATCCGCTACTTCCTCAACCAGTTCGACTACGAGGGCAAGGACACGGCCGTCGTCTACGCCCCGGACAAGAAGGTCGTCGCTCGCGGGAAGAAGCTCATCGGGGACTGAGCCGACCCGGCTCCGGCGTCTTCACCACCGGGGCGAGGGGGTCGCCTCCCCCTCTCATGACCCCGCTCCCTTCCTCGATGTGGCGAAGGAGGCGCGCGTCGCC
>JAKDKQ010000388.1 GCA_030453295.1 Janibacter sp. | reverse complement strand
CGGCGACCTCGGCCTGGCCCAGGACGACCTCGTTGACGGACAGCTCGACGGCGTCAGGGTCGACACCGAGGCTGAAGGTCAGGCTCGCCTGCGGGTCGAGGTCGACGAGCAGGACGCGACGTCCGAGCTCGGCCATCGCGGCACCGATGGATGCGACGGACGTCGTCTTGGCGACGCCGCCCTTTTGATTGGCGACAGCGATGATGGCTGCCTTCTTCGCCCGTGCCACGTTGTGACGCCTTTCGATGGGAGCCGATGCAGGCTCATCTTCTCAGGTCGGGCCGGCGGCACCGTCGCGCCACCCCGCAGCACCGCGCCGCGTCGGGCTCGCCCCGCACCTCAGACCGACGTGACGGCGCCGATCCGCCCCTCCCTGAACGCCTCGACGAAGAGGGCATGGTCGGTGCGCACCTGCTGCGCGTAGTCGATGCCGAAGTCGACGAGCTCCCGGACGAACTCGTCCTCGCGACCCTCGATCACCTGGGCGATGGCCTCCTCGGTCTGGAAGTCGACGACGGTGTGGTCGCTGTCGGCGTCGGAGACGCAGTGGATCTTGGCCGTGGCCCGGCCGAGGTCGGCGACGACCACCTCCATGTCGGCAGGCTCGTGGAGATCGCCCCAGGACAGGTCGAGCTCGTACGGAGAGACCTCGTCGACGACGTACCCGACCCCGCGCAGGGTGGTGAAGCCGAGCAGCGGGTCGGCGTGCACCTGCAGGGCCCGCTGGCTGACCACCGTCCGCTCACCCTCGTGGACGAAGAGGTCCCGCATGCGCGGGACGTCGACCACATCGGCCAGGGCCGGGTGGTTGGCCTGCTTCATCGACAGGACGATGTCATTTTCGTGGGCCTCGTTGTATCCCTCGATGAGCACGCTGTAGGCCGGCAGCCCGGCGCTCCCGATCCCGAAGCCGGAGCGCCCGACGACGTCCTTGACGTCGTAGAAGGTCTCTCGGTCCTCCCTCTTGGCCTCCGGAATGGTGCCGAGGTAGTCGGCGAAGGCCGCCAGGACCTCGTCGCGCTCGTCGTCCTCGAGACGGCGCACACCCGGGCTGTCGCGGAAGCGTCGACCGGTGGGGCTGATCTCGCTCATCGCGTCGAGCATCGCCGCGCGACTGTTGCTGCGGGCCGCCTGCAGGGTGGCGTGGATGGCTCCCGTCGTGTTGCCCAGGCGAAGGGCGAACTCGCCGTCGTCGCTCCCTTCGACGAAGTGGTGGACCCGCTCGACGTAGCTGCGCAGGTAGGTCGTGGCGAGGTCTCGCACGGCCTCTTCGGGCAGCGCCTTGCGCCACCCCATGAGGGCCAGTCCGGCGACGAAGCGCTTCAGGTCCCAGGTGAAGGGGCCGACATGGGCCTCGTCGAAGTCGTTGACGTCGAAGACGAGCTCACCGTGCGAGTTGATGTACGTCCCGAAGTTCTCGACGTGCAGGTCACCGTGGATCCACACCCGCCCGGTCAGCTCATTCGCCCACGGCTGCTCGATGGCGGCCATGTCACGGTGGAAGAGGCAGGCGCTCCCGCGGTAGAAGGCGAAGGGGTGGTCCGCCATCTTGCGGAACTTGATCCGAAAGGCCGCGGGAGACGCCCGCATGAGGTCGGCGAAGGCTGTCTCGAGCGTGTCGATGACGAACTGCTGACGATCCTGGTCCATCGCTCGACGCTAGGCGTCGCGCCTGTGGATCCGCTGACCGTCAGCGCAGGACGGGGATGGTCCCCGAGGATGTCGCGACGATCCGCTCCAGGGACTCGAGGGACGTGGTGTTCTCCCCCAGCCGGTTGTCCTTGCCGTCACCGTGGAAGTCGCTGCTGCCCGTGACGACGAGGTCGTGCTCGTCGGCCAGTCGCCGGGCGAAGATCCGGCCGTCGTCGTTGTGGTCGCGGTGGTCGGCCTCGATGCCCACGAGCCCGGCCTCGACGAGCGTCGCCACATCATCGGCACCGAGGGAGCGCTGCCGCTGGGTGGCGAAGGGGTGGGCCACGACGGGGACGCCGCCGGCCGCACGGACCAGCCGGACCGCCTCGGCGGTGTCGATCGCGTAGTGCGGTTCGTAGTAGGACGAGCCGTTGTGCAGCCAGCGGGCGAAGACCTCGTTGCGGTCGGTCGCGATCCCGTTGGCCACGAGCGCATCCGCGAGGTGCGGACGGCCGAGGGAGGTCTCCCCGTCGGCCACCTGTGCCAGGACGTCCTCCCACGTGACCGCGACCCCGTCGGCGGCCATGTGCTCGACGATCCGCTGCAGCCGGGGCACGCGGTCCTCACGCATCCGACGCATCTCCTCGCTCAACGCCTCGTCGCTCGGGTCGAAGAGATAGGCCAGCAGGTGGACGGTCCGTCCGCGGTGGCGGGTCGACAGCTCGGCACCGCGCACGAGC
>JAKDKQ010000387.1 GCA_030453295.1 Janibacter sp. | reverse complement strand
CACTCGATGCAGCCCAGGAGATCCGCTCTCAGAGCGGCTTCGACGCCGATGCGACGCTGCCGTTGATCCTCACGGTGGAGGGCGAAGGGGGGTTGTCACCGGCAGCGCTCGGCGAGCTGCAGTCGTGGGCGAAGGAGCTGCCCCAGCAGTCTGCCGAAGGCGTCCCCGGGACGGTGGCTGACTACCTGACCGCGCCGAAGGTCCCGGTCATCCCCTCCGAGGACGGTGAGGCCGCGATCGCCGTGGTCAGCCTCGACGCACAGGCCGTGGAGGAGACCGTCGACGAGACGAGCATCTCCAACCTGCTCGTCGATGACCTGCGAGCCGATCTCGGTCCGGAGGTCGACGGGGCCACGGTCGCGGTGACCGGCCCGGCCGGGTTTGCCGCGGACCTCGGTGAGGCCTTCGCCGGCATCGACGGGCTGCTGCTGCTCGTGACGCTGGTCGTCGTCCTGGTCATCCTGCTCGTCGTCTACCGCAGCCCGGTGCTCCCCTTCGTCGTGCTGCTCACGAGCATCTTCGGCCTGTCGCTGGCGGCCCTGCTCATCTACCCGATGGCCGATGCCCAGTGGATCCAGCTGTCGGGGCAGAGCCAGGGGATCCTCTTCATCCTCGTCGTCGGGGCAGCGACCGACTACTCGCTGCTCCTCGTCGCCCGATATCGCGAGGAGCTGCACTCGCGTGACCCGCTGCCGGCGCTCGCGGTCGCGTGGCGGCAGACGCTCGGACCGGTCGCGGCCAGTGGTGGCACGGTCATCGCCGGGTTGCTCTGCCTCCTGCTGTCCGACCTCGGCAACATCTCCGGGCTCGGCCCGGTGGGGGCGCTGGGCATCCTCGGCGCGATGGTCGCTGCGCTGACGCTGCTCCCGGCGGCGCTGGCGCTCCTCGGCCGGGCCGCCTTCTGGCCGTCGGTGCCCAAGCGGGGGACCGAGCCCAAGCACCGCTTCTGGGCCTCCGTGGCCCGGCGTGTCACGAGCCGCCCGCGGTTGACCTGGGTCGTCACCACGGCGCTCCTGCTCGTGGCCGCCGCCGCAGCGCTGACCTTCCCCACCTCGGGGATCACCCAGGCGCAGTTCTTCACCACGCAGGTCGAGTCGGTCGACGGGCAGGAGGTCCTCGACCGGCACTTCGACGGTGGGGACCAGCAGCCGGTGCAGGTCGTCGTGCCCAATGCCGCCGTGCAGGAGGCACAGGGTGTGCTCACCGACCACGCCGATGTCGCCGAGCGAGTCGAGGCCAAGGAGTCGACGACCGGGTCGGGGACGACGTTGCTCTCGGCGACGCTGACCGTGGGCTCGGAGTCCGAGGAAGCCCGAGATGTCGTGCGGGACCTGCGCACCCAGCTGCACGAGGTCGACGCGGGGATCCTCGTCGGAGGATCCACCGCCACGACCGTCGACACCGATGATGCGAGCACCCGGGACTACCGCGTCGTCGTCCCGGCCATCCTGGTCGTCGTCACCCTGATCCTCATGGCGCTGCTGCAATCCGTCACCGCCGCAATGCTGCTCGTCGCGGTCAACGTGCTGACCTTCGCCGCGACCCTCGGGATCTCGGCGGTGCTCTTCACCCAGGTCCTGGGCCAGCCGGGAGCCGACCCGTCGACACCCGTCCTCGGGTTCGTCTTCCTGGTGGCGCTTGCCGTCGACTACTCGATCTTCCTCATGACGAGGGCGCGCGAGGAGTCCCTGCAGGTCGGGACGCGGCGCGGCATCCGGCGCGCGGTGGCCGTCACCGGCGGCGTCATCACGAGCGCGGGCGTCGTGCTCGCCGCGACCTTCTCGGCGTTGTGGGTGATCCCGCTGCTCTTCCTCGCGCAGATCGCCTTCATCGTCGCCTTCGGCGTGCTGCTCGACACGATCGTCACCCGCTCGATCCTCGTGCCGGCGATCGCCGCCGACCTGGGCAACCGCATCTGGTGGCCGTGGGCCGGGCAGATGGCTCCTGACGACGAGGTGGCCGATGACGCGGTGACGGGGCGCGAGGACTGAGGGTCCCCCTTCGCCCCGCCCCGCCCCCGCCCGCCGGCTGAGTGGAGGTAAACACGCGGGTAAATCGCCCGCGTGTCCGAGTCCACCCGGCGATCACCTCCACCGGCGGTGACGATCCGGCCAGGATCGGGGGGAACGAGGGCCGAGGTGTGTGCTCCCTCCGTCCGTAACTCACGGGATGAATCTGATTCACCTCATGAGTCACGGACGGAGGGAGCAGACAGACCCTCCGCAGTGCCCAGCACGTCGGCCCACGACGCCCCGGGTGGATGCCGACTCGCCGATGAATCGTCCGCGCGCATACCTCCACCCGGGCGCGGGGTGCGGGGCCCCGCCGGCTCAGTCCAGCAGGTCGACCAGCTGCGGCGCGACGCCGATGTAGGTGGCGG
>JAKDKQ010000058.1 GCA_030453295.1 Janibacter sp. | reverse complement strand
GTCGCTCATCTCGATGAAGGCGACCACCGCGCCCGTGGACGTGCTCTGGTCCGCGGTGGGGGTCGGGGTGCTGGGCTCCGACGAGGTCGAGCTCGAGGACGTCGTCGAGCTCGTGGTCGACGAGCCCTCGGTGTCGCCACCATCGCCCCCGCACCCGACGAGGAGCAGGACGGCGGCCGCCCCGCTCATGAGTCCCACCGCACGCGCCATGTCATCCCCTGTGTCGTCACGAAGCCCCTCGGCAATCCGTGAGCAAGTTTACGTGCGACCGACCGTATCGTCACACCACTGAGGCGTGCCATGGGCAGAGGTCCCCTGTCAGTCCCCCAGCGCAGAGATGACCAGCGTGTCGGTGCCCTCGACGAGCCACGCCTGCGAGGTCAGCCCCTCGGACCCATCGCCCTGACCGAACTCACCCACGGGCGCGAGACGACCCCCGGGGACCAGGTCAGCGACGTCTGGGGTCAGGTCGGGCAGGGTCCCGGCAGGCGGGCCGGCGTCCAGCCGCAAGCGGCTCGCCACCTGCGGCGCGAGCTCGACCACCCCGTCGATCCAGTACGTCGACGGGCCCGGAGCGGTGCGGGCGTCGCCGAGCGTGCCCGACTGCCAGTGCGCCGACTCGGGCTCCCCGATCGCCGGGAAGCGCTTGGTCAGTGGTGCGAGGTCGGTCCGCATGCCGCGCTCGTCAACGACCTTGCTCGGTCCCGGCGAATCACCGCCGCCCACTCCGCACCCGGAGAGGACGACCAGCGCGAGGACAACGAGGGCAGCGAGACGACGCACGGTCAGAGTGTCGTCGCGAGCTCGGTGCCCTGACGGATCGCGCGCTTGGCGTCCAGCTCCGCCGCGACGTCGGCACCGCCGATGACGTGGACCGCGACCCCCTTCGACCGCAGCGGCTCGACGAGGTCACGCACCGACTCCTGCCCGGTGCACACGACGACAGTGTCGACCGCGAGTGTGCGCGCCTTGCCGTCGACGGTGAGGTGCAGACCCTCGTCGTCGATCCGCTCGTACGCAGCACCGGTGATCCGATGGACCCCCTTCGCCTTGATCGCAGCGCGGTGGACCCAGCCGGTCGTCTTGCCCAGACCGGCCCCGATCTTGCTCTCCTTGCGCTGGACGAGGTACACGGTGCGCGGCGACGGCGCCGGGTGCGCCTCCTTGAGACCCCCGCGGTCGACGGACAGTGGATCGACACCCCACTCGTCCTGCCACTCCTTGATGTCGAGCGTCGGCGACTCGACCGTCGTCAGCAGCTCGGTGACGTCGATACCGATGCCACCGGCACCGATGACCGCGACGCGCTCTCCCACCTCGCGGGTGCCAAGGACCGCCTCCGGGTAGGTGACGACCATCGGGTGGTCGATGCCCTCGATCTCGGGGACGCGCGGAGTGACACCGGTCGCCAGGACGACCTCGTCGAAGCCGGACAGGTCCTCCGCGTCGACCCGCGTGCCCAGGTGCAGCGAGACCCCACGCCGGTCGAGCTCGCCGCGGTAGTAGCGGATCGTCTCGGCGAACTCTTCCTTGCCGGGGATGCGCATCGCGAGCGCGAACTGCCCGCCGATGTCCTCGCCCGCCTCGAAGAGGTCGACCTCGTGGCCACACTCCGCAGCCGAGACGGCGGCGGACAGACCGGCGGGACCGCCACCCACCACGGCCACCCGCTTGCGCCTGGTGGTCGGCGAGAGGACGAGCTCAGTCTCGTGACCGGCACGCGGGTTGACCAGGCACGAGGCGACCTTGCGCTGAAAGGTGTGGTCCAGACAGGCTTGGTTGCAGGCGATGCAGGTGTTGATCCGCTCGCTCTGACCAGCGGCCGCCTTGGTGCCCCACTGGGGGTCCGCGAGCCAGGGTCGGGCCATCTGCACCAGGTCGGCCTGACCGTCCGCGAGGGCCCGCTCGGCCTGGTCGGGCATGTTGATCCGATTGCTCGTCACCACGGGGATGCCCACGTGTGGGCGCAGCCGCTCGGCGACCTCGGTGAAGGCCATGCGCGGCACCGAGGTGACGATCGTCGGGACGCGCGCCTCGTGCCAGCCGATCCCGGTCGACAGGATCGTTGCCCCGGCGGCCTCGATCTCCGCGGCCAGAGCGAGGATCTCCTCCCACGTCTGCCCGCCCTCGACGAGATCGAGGATCGACAGGCGGTAGATGACGATGAAGTCCTCCCCGACCGCTGCGCGCACCGCGCGCACGATCTCGGTCGCGATGCGCCGACGGTTGGCCGGGGTGCCACCCCACCCGTCGGTGCGGCGATTGGTGCGCGGCGCGAGGAACTGGTTGATGAAGTAGCCCTCGGAGCCCATCACCTCCACCCCGTCGTACCCCGCGGACCGGGCGAGCTCCGCGGCCCGGGCGAAGGCACGGATCTGGCGGCGGACGCCGCCCTCGCTCAGACCACGAGCGGCGAAGGGGGTGATCGGCGACTTGCCGCTCGAGGCCGAGACCGAGTACGGGTGGTAGGAGTAGCGGCCCGCGTGGAGGATCTGGAGGGCGATCTTGCCGCCTTCGCGGTGGACCGCGTCGGTGACCTGCTGGTGGTGGCGCGCCTCCCGGCGGGTGGTCAGCTTGGATGCGAAGGGGTAGAAGCTGCCCTCGATGTTCGGCGCGAAGCCGCCGGTGACGATGAGGCCGGCTCCCCCCTTCGCCCGCTCGGCGTAGAAGGCGGCCAGCCGCTCGAAGTTGCTCGACCGGTCCTCCAGGCCTGTGTGCATCGACCCCATGATCGTGCGGTTGCGCAAGGTGGTGAAGCCCAGGTCAAGGGGCGTGAAGAGGTGCGGGTACTGGGTCATCGTCATCCTCGGTCAGGCATCGGCTCTCGCGCCGACGGTACCCAGGTGGGCGGGCAGGTCCACGGCGCTCGTTGGCATTGTCCCGCAGGGATGACAAGGTTGGGCGACGACAGGCCCGATGTGAGGGAGAGGCATGGCAGAGCTGGGACGCGCGTTGGGGCGCGCCGCGATGGGCGCAGCCGGCACCGCCGCCGCAGGTGCCACCCTGGCCGGGCTGGGCTACGGGCTCATCCAGGCGGAGGCCAAGATCACCCGGCGCATCGTGGGCAACCCCTTCGACGGGGCACCTGATGACGACGGCGTGTACGGCGCCGCACCGGGCGACCCCGTCCAGCTGCTCGTCCTCGGGGACTCGACGGCGGCCGGCATGGGTGCGGACAACCGCTACCAAACCATCGGCGCGATCCTCTCCACCGGTCTCGCCGCGATCATGGGACGCCCGGTCGAGCTGACCAACGAGGCGGTCGTCGGCGCCGAGTCCTCCGACCTGAGCGCCCAGCTCTCCCGAGCCCTCGCCCGCGTGGACCACCCTGATGTGGCGGTCATCCTCGTCGGAGCCAACGACGTCACCCACCGGATCGACCGGGCGGTCTCCGTCCAGCACCTGCAGCGGACCGTGCGCTACCTGCGCACTCTCGACATCCCGGTCGTCGTCGGCACTTGTCCCGACCTCGGCACGGTGGAGCCAGTGCCCTTCCCGCTCAACAAGCTGCTGAAGCAGTGGAGCCGAGAGCTCGCGACCGCACAGACGGTCGCCGCGGTCGAGGCCGGGGCCCGCACGGTGTCGCTGGCCGACCTGCTCGGACCCGAGTTCGCTGCCAGCCCCAAGATCATGTTCAGCCAGGACCGCTTCCACCCCTCCGCTGCCGGCTATGCCCGGGTCGCGTCCGCGCTGCTGCCCTCCGTCGCGGCCGAGGTCGATGCCTGGCCGGAGGGCGCCGAGGCGGACACCGAGCCCGAGGTGGGTCTCGGTGAGGGCATCGGGGCTCTCGATGATGCCGCTGAGCGCGCCGCGTCCTCGCCCGGCACGGAGGTCGGGCCGGCCGAGGTCAGCGGCCGCCGCGCCGGTCCGCGCGGGCCATGGGCCATGCTGCGCCGGCGGGGCGAGCACGAGGTCACCGACGTCTGAGGCTCGCCTGGCCGGCGCCAGGGCGATTGGAGGTGAACGCGCGGACGATTCATCGGCGCGCATACCTCCACCCGCGGCCGCCCGGGTCCGCCCGCGGCCGGGGCGAGCCGGTCACTCAGGACCAGGTGAGCCGCAGCTCGGCGAGCCGCTGCGCGAGGTGCGGGGGGATCCGTGCGCCCCTGCAGGCGTCGAAGACGACCACCCGCAGCTGGTCCATCGCGACCCCCGGGCCCAGGTCCGGGAGCGACTCCCCCGCCAGCTCCGCGCACAGCGCGTGCACCCCGGGAAGCGCGTCGGCCGCGCGGTCCAGCGGCAGCTGCTGCCACCTGCGGACCGCGCGGCCGAGCTCCGTCGCGATGTCGTCCGGGATCAATCCGAGCGGAGCCGGGCCAGCAGGCGCAGCAGCTCGAGGTAGAGCCAGACGAGGGTGACGAGCAGACCGATGGCCAGGTGCCACCCGTAGCTGACGGGTGCGCTGGTGCGGATCGCGGTGTCGATCGCGTCGAAGTCCAACGCAAGGGTGACGGCCGCGAGGCCCGTGCCGAAGACCGAGATGCCGATACCGAGCCAGCCCGTGCCGCCGAAGCCGAAGGGCGAGCCGTCGAAGAACATCATGTAACCCAGGTTGATCAGCGAGAAGACGAAGTAGCCGACGATCATCATGCTGACGATCGCGCGGAACTTCTGCGTCACCTTGATCACGCCGGTGCGGTAGAGGACCAGCATCGCGCCGAAGACGCAGAGCGTCGCGAGGATCGCCTGGGTGACGATCGACTCGAAGACGCTCGAGCCGACCGGGTCGTAGGCGAGGTGGTAGAAGGCGCTGATCGGACCGACCAGTGCGCCCTCGAGGACCGCGTAGAGGACGGCGACGACCGCGCCGACCGGCTTGCGCCGGAACATCATGAACAGGCTCATGCCGATGGTGCCGACGATGCCGACGAGCATCATCACGCCGCCGATCGCGGGCAGCATGGACGCCAGGGCCCAGCCGATCGCCGCGACCGCGAGCATCACGGCGAACAGCGCGCCGGTGCGCATCAGGACGTCGTCCAGAGTGATGGCGCGACCACCGCCGCCGTCACCGCCGAAGCCGCCGACGGGGCCGGGCTGGCCGAAACCGGGCTGCGGCTGCTGGCCGTGGCCGGCAGGTGCCTGGCCGTAGGGCTGCTGGCCGTAGCCGGCAGGTGCCTGGCCGTAGCCGCCCTGCTGGGGCGCGTAGCCCTGTTGGCCGTACCCCGCCTGGGGCTGGCCGTAGCCCTGCTGCGGGGCGCCGGTGTCGCGGAAGCCCGCGTAGCCACGCTGCGCGTCCTTTTCGACCCGGTCGAGGATCGGGTTGCTCATCTGTGCTCCTGGTGAGGGGCGGGCGCGGCCAGGTCGCCGCTGACTGTCCCCAGAGTAAGCGCTCATGCTGACCGTGGTGTTCCCGCATCCACAGACAGCGACCGGCCCCGCACCACCAGAGGCAGTGCGGGGCCGGGCGACGCGCCCGATCCGGGAGCGGGAGGCGCCTCAGGCGACGCCGTCGAGCGCCTGCTCGAGGTCGGCCAGGATGTCGGAGACGTCCTCGATACCGACCGACAGGCGCACGAGGTCGTCGGGGACCTCGAGCATCGAGCCGGCGGTCGACGCATGCGTCATCGCGCCCGGGTGCTCGATGAGCGACTCGATCCCGCCGAGGGACTCCGCGAGCGTGAAGACCTCGGTGCGAGCGCACAGCTGCTGGGCAGCCTCGCGCCCACCGGCCAGGCGGACGGAGATCATCCCGCCGAAGCGCGACATCTGCCGGGCAGCGACCTCGTGGCCCGGGTGCTCCGGCAGACCCGGGTAGAGCACCGCGGTGATCTCGGACCGGGCGGACAGCATGTCGACGACGGCCTCGGCGTTGTCGCAGTGCCGGTCCATGCGCACGCCGAGGGTCTTGATGCCCCGCATGGTCAGGTACGCGTCGAAGGGGCCGGGCACTCCGCCGGAGCCGTTCTGCAGGAAGGCGACCTGGGCGTCGATCTCCTCGTCGTCGGTCACGAGGAGCCCACCGACGACATCGCTGTGCCCACCGAGGTACTTGGTGCTCGAGTGGACCACGACGTCGGCGCCCAGCGTCAGCGGCTGCTGCAGGTAGGGGCTGGCGAAGGTGTTGTCCACGACGAGGCGGGCCCCGGCGCCGCGCGCCACCTCGGCGACCGCGCTGATGTCCCCGATGTTGAGCAGCGGGTTGGTCGGCGTCTCGAGCCAGACGAGCTTGGTGTTGGGCCGGATCGCCGCGCGGATGGCGTCGACATCGCCGACGGGCGCCGGTGTGTGCTCGATCCCCCACTCGGCGAAGACCTTGTCGATGAGGCGGAAGGTGCCCCCGTACGCGTCATCGGGGATCACCAGGTGGTCCCCGGGACGAAGGGAGGCCCGCAGGATCGCGTCCGTCGCCGCCATCCCGGAGGCGAAGGCACGACCGTGGGTGCCCGACTCGATGGAGGCCGCGTTCGCCTCGAGCGCCCGTCGGGTCGGGTTGCCGGTGCGCGCGTACTCGAAGCCGCTGCGCATGCCACCCACGCCGTCCTGCGCGAAGGTCGAGCTCGCGTAGATCGGCACGTTGACCGCGCCGGTCAGCGGGTCCGGCTCGTAGCCCGCGTGGATGGCGCGGGTGGCAAACCCCTGGCTCGCGCGGGCGTCAGCCGCGCTCTTGTGCTCTCCCATGGTCAGCCCTTCGCTCGGTTGGACAGGTGGCCCAGCAGGTCCTGCCGGGTGATGACGCCGAGCGGCTTGCCGCCCTCGACGACGAGGAGCGCGTCCGCGTGCTCGAGCGCCTCGGTGGCCGCAGCGACGCGCTCGACGGCACCGATCTGCGGCAGCTTGGCGCCCATGTGCGCACTCACCGGATCGGCGAGTGAGGCGTGTCCCTCGAAGACCGCCGTGAGCAGGTCGCGCTCGTTGACCGCCCCGGCGACCTCGCCGATGACGACCGGGGGCTCCGCACCGACGACGGGCATCTGCGAGACGCCGTACTCGCGCAGGATGTCGATGGCCTCACGGATGGTCTCGTTGGGGTGGGTGTGCACCAGAGCGGGCAGCTCACCACCCTTGCCACGCAGCACGTCACCGACGCTGGACTCGCTCCCTTCGTCCCCGGGGAGGAATCCGTAGGACGCCATCCACTCGTCGTCGAAGATCTTGCCCAGGTAACCACGGCCACCATCGGGCAGGAGGACGACGATCTTGGCGTCGGGCCCCTCGCGCTCGGCGATCTGGAGCGCTGCGACGACGGCCATGCCGCTGGAGCCGCCGACGAGCAGCCCCTCCTCGCGGGCGAGCCGACGCGTCATCGCGAAGGCCTCCGCGTCATTGACGGCGATGACCTCGTCGGGCACGGACGGGTCGTAGGCCCCGGGCCACATGTCCTCGCCGACGCCCTCGACGAGGTACGGCCGCCCGGTCCCGCCGGAGTAGACGGAGCCCTCGGGGTCGGCGCCGATGACCGTGACGCGGCCCTGCGAGATCTCCTTGAGGTAGCGGCCGGTGCCGGTGATCGTGCCACCGGTCCCGATGCCAGCGACGAGGTGGGTGATCTCGCCGTCGGTCTGCGCCCAGATCTCCGGGCCGGTGCTCTCGTAGTGCGCCTGCGGACCGTTGAGGTTGAAGAACTGGTTGGGCTTCCACGCCCCGTCGATCTCCTCGGTGAGGCGGTCGCTCACGGAGTAGTAGCTGTCGGGGTGGTCGGGGGCGACGGACGTCGGGACGATCTGCACCTCGGCGCCATAGGCACGCAGGACGTCGATCTTGTCCTTGCCGACCTTGTCCGGGCAGACGAAGATGCAGCGGTAGCCGCGCTCCTGCGCGACGAGGGCGAGCCCGACGCCGGTGTTGCCGGACGTGGGCTCGACGATGGTGCCGCCCGGCTTGAGCTCGCCGGAGGCCTCCGCCGCGTCGATGAGCTTGCGCGCGATCCGGTCCTTGACGCTGCCGCCGGGGTTGAGGTACTCGACCTTGGCCGCGACGAGACCGGACTCGGCGGGGGCGACGGAGGAGAGCTTGACCAGCGGCGTGTTGCCGATCAGGTCGGTGATGTGGTCTGCGATCTGCATGCTCAGCATCGTGGCACGGATCACCCGGCGGTGGACAACGCCCCCCGACCTGGCGCCCGGCGGCAGGGGCCGGCCACCACCCCCGAACCAAGTAAGGGTATCCTTTGTTAAGCGAACAACCTTTCCGTTGGCCTGCCGCCGCCGGACCTCGAGTGATCGGACTCCCCCCATGCCTCCCTCCGCCAGGAAGCCACGGCCGCAGCGCGTGCTCACCGTGCAGTCCACCGAGCGCCTCGGCCCGCACCTCGTGCGACTCGTCCTCACGGGCGAGTCCCTCGCCGACTTCGGCGCGCAGGAGTCCACGGACGCCTACGTGAAGTTGCTCTTCGTCGATCCCGCCCTCGGGCTGGAGCCGCCCTTCGACCTGGCGCAGCTGCGGGAGAGCCTTCCGGGCGACCAGCAGCCGGTGACCCGGACCTACACCGTCCGGGCGATCGACCGGGATGCGCTGCGCCTGACCCTGGACGTCGTGACTCACGGCGACATCGGGTACGCCGGCCCGTGGGCCCAGCAGGCGAAGGGGGGCGATGTCGCCGTCGTCATGGGGCCGGGTGGCGGCTACGCGCCGCGGGCCGACGTCGGCTGGCACCTCTTCGCGGGCGACCTGTCCGCGCTGCCGGCCATCGCCGCATCCCTCGAGGCGCTGCCGCCGGAGGCGAAGGGCGTCGCGCTCATCGAGGTCGCGCGCGAGGAGGGCATACACGAGCTAGACGCGCCCGGCGGAGTGCAGGTCAGCAGGCGCGTCAACCCCCCCAACACCCCCCGCGACTTCCTCGCCCGCGCCGTCGACGCGGCGGCCTGGCCGCAGGAGCTGTCACCGGAGTCCGTGCAGGTCTTCGCCCATGGTGAGCGAGAGTCGATCAAGGCCGTGCGCGCCGCCCTCAAGCGCCGCGAGGTGCCGCGCGCGGCCATCTCGATCTCGGGCTACTGGGCGCGCGGCCGCACCGAGGACGCCTTCCAGGCGGAGAAGAAGACCCCGATCGGCACAATCGAGGACTGACCCGGCGCCCGGCGGCTACGTCACCACCGGGACGGTCCGTGCCCAGGGGCCGACGAGGAGCATGAGCACCATCGCCAGGCACAGCACGCCCAGTCCCACCGCGCCGGCACCGACGGCCAACCCGAGGGAGGCGGAGGTCGCGAGCGCACCCACGCCGAGCGCGGTCACGGCCTGGAGGCTGTAGGCGATCAGGTAGAGGAAGGAAAGGGTCGCGCCGCGGTGCCGCGGCGGGGCGAGCTCATTGATCAGGCCCAGCCCTCCGGCGAAGGCCAGCGAGTAGGCGACGCCGCCGACGACACACCAGGCCAAGAAGAGGGGCATGGACCGGACCGCGCTGGCCGCGGCCATGAGCGCCAGGCTGAGGAGCGTGAGTGCGGCGCCGCTCCAGACGAGGGTGCGGGCGGGGACGCGGGAGAGGAAGAGCCCGGTGACACCGATGGACAGGGCCGACAGAGCCAAGAGGGTCCCGACGACCGCGAGGTTGTCGGTGTCGGTGAGCTGCTCGATCATGTGCGCACCGAGGGAGAGGAAGATCGCGCCCACGCTGTAGGCGAGAGCGACCGAGAGCGTCGCGATGACGAAACCCGTGCGGATCCCGGCCGGCACGAAGGGGACCCTGGGCCGCCACGGGGCCCGCACCAAGGGCCTGTCGTCCGGCGCGCCCAGCAGTGCGGCGATGGACGCGGCAGACAGCGCGAGCAGGACCAGATAGCTCCAGACCAGTGGCAGCGGCAGGTACTCGGCGACGAGCCCCCCGACCAGCAGCGCGAGGGTGAGGCCGGACGCCGTCGCGATCGTCGCGACGGTGCTGGCCACACGGGGGTTGCCCGTGGTGTTGTTCTCGATGAGCGAGGCCGTCGCGGCGCCCATCGCCAGGCCAGAGCCCGCACCCTGAAGCACCCGACCGACATAGAGGTGGCCGACGTGCGAGGCGAGAGCGAAGACGAGCGCGGAGGCACCGATGAGGGCGACACCCGCGAGCATGACCCGGCGGCGGCCGATGAGGTCGGACAGGTTGCCGAAGAGTGGCAGCACGACCAACAGGGCGAGCTGGTAGGCCGCGAAGACCGATGTCACGACCACCGGGGTCAGACCCCACTGCGCGGAGTAGACCGGGTAGAGGACGCTCGGCGCTCCCG
>JAKDKQ010000386.1 GCA_030453295.1 Janibacter sp. | reverse complement strand
TGACCTCCTCGCCGGCACGGTGAGCGAAGGGAGGTCCCGGTGAGCTCGGAGGACCTGGAGAAGTACGAGACCGAGATGGAGCTGGCGCTCTATCGCGAGTACCGGGACGTCGTGCACCTCTTCAGCCATGTCGTCGAGACCGAGCGACGGTTCTACCTGGCCAACAGCGTGGACGTCACGGTGCGCGGCGAGGGGGCCGAGGTCTACTTCGAGGTGACGATGCAGGACGCGTGGGTGTGGGACATCTACCGTCCGGCGCGGTTCGCCAAGCAGGTGCGGGTCGTGACCTTCAAGGACGTCAACGTCGAGGAGCTGGCCAAGTCGGAGCTCGAGATGCCCGAGGGCGGCTTCTAGCTCGTCCACAGGCCCATCGTGGGCCGTGACGTCATCCCCAGCCCGTCGAGGAGCCTCGCGACCTCAGCGATGCAGCCCTTGACTGGGTCTCGGAGGTGGTCGCCGATGACCCGCACGAGGACGGACGCTCAGCCCACACGAGCCAGCGTGGGAGCCGATGGAGAGGCCTTTGCCGAGGGCCATCTGACGAGAGCCGGCATGCAGGTGCTGGATCGCAACTGGCGGTGCAGCGCAGGGGAGATCGATCTGGTCCTGCGCGATGGCGACACCATCGTCGTGTGCGAGGTCAAGACCCGACGCAGCCGTACCTTCGGTGAGCCCATCGAGGCCATCACCCGGGCAAAGCTGGGCCGTCTGCGACGGCTCGCCGGGCGATGGCTCGCGGAGCACGAGGTGTCCGCCCGAGGGGTGCGCATCGACATCGTCGCTCTGCACCGCGACCCTGAAGGCAACTACGCCGTCCAGCACGTCGTGGGGGCGTGACCATGAGCGTGGGAGTGACCCGTGGCATCGCCCTGCGTGGCATCTCCGGGCATCTCGTCGACATCGAGTGCCACGTCGGCCAGGGACTGCCCTGCTTCGAGATCAGCGGGCTGCCCGACACCGCCCTGCGTCAGGCCCCGCAGCGGGTGCGGGCGGCCACGATCTCGGCGGGGTTCTCCCTCAACTCGCGGCAGCTGACCTTCAACCTGTCACCGGCCGCGATCCCCAAGCACGGCACCGGCTTCGACCTCGGCATCGCGGTGGCAGCACTCGCCGCCTGTGGCGAGCTGCCCGTCGATGCGGTGCGCCCCGTCGCGCACCTGGCGGAGCTGGGCCTCGACGGCAGGCTGCGTCATGTCGCCGGCGTGCTGCCGGCCGTGCTCGCGGCGCAGCGCGCAGGGTGCGATCAGGTGGTCGTGGCGCCGGACGACGTGAACGAGGCCCAGCTGGTCGAGGGAGTGCGCGTCTGCACTGCTCGGACGCTGGAGGAGCTGGTGCGCGGATACAGCCGGATCGCGCGTGGCGGCAGATACCCGGAGGCGGTCGCCACACCGCAGGATCCGTCTACCGGTGAGGACGGCGGCCGGCGGCTCGACCTCGCTGACGTGTCCGGGCAGCACGAGGCGCGGGCGGCGCTCATGTTGGCGGCTGCCGGCGGGCACCACGTGCTGCTCAACGGACCCCCGGGATCGGGCAAGACCATGCTCGCCGAGAGACTCGTGACGATCCTGCCGCCGCTGACGCGGAAACAGGCGCTCGAGACGCTCGCAGTGCGCTCACTCGTCGGTGCGATGCCCACCTCCGGCATCGATCTGCAGCCTCCCTTCGTCGCTCCGCACCATTCGGCCAGCGTCGCCGCGCTCGTGGGTGGCGGGACAGGTGTGGTGCTGCCCGGGGCGGTCTCCCAGGCCCACCACGGAGTGCTCTTCCTGGACGAGGCCGCCGAGTTCGGCGGCGCGGTGCTGCAGGCCCTGCGCCAGCCGCTGGAGTCCGGCCAGGTCGTGATCGCCCGTGCTCGTGAGCAGGTGGCCTACCCGGCGAGGGTGCAGCTGGTGCTGGCGGCCAACCCGTGCCCGTGCGGCGAGGGTCATGGCAAGGGACTGCTCTGCCGCTGTCGGCCGACCGAGCGACGCGCGTACGCCGCTCGCCTGAGCGGACCGCTGCTCGATCGCGTCGACATCCAGGTGCAGGTGCCCAAGGTCAGCCTGGCCGAGCTGCACGAGGCCCCGTCGGACTCGAGCGCAGCGGTGACCGAGAGGGTGCTGCTCGCTCGTGGCGCTCAGCACCGCCGATGGGCGGCACACGGCTGGCAGCTCAACAGCCAGGTCCCGGGCCCGGTCCTGCGTCGCGCACCGTGGCGACTCCCGTCGGCCACGACCTCGGGTCTGGACCGTGCCCTCGACCTCGGGCAGGTCACCCTGCGGGGATACGACAGGGTGTTGAGGCTGGCCTGGACGAGCGCCGACCTCAACGGCCGGCCCACGCCCAGCGCCACCGATGTGGGGCTGGCGCTGATGTACCGGACCCAGGGAGCGGTGGCGGCATGAG
>JAKDKQ010000057.1 GCA_030453295.1 Janibacter sp. | reverse complement strand
CCCGTCCGTGACCCCGTGTCGATCGAGCGACCCGGCTCGGCCCCGCCGGACTTGCCGCCGATGAGCGTGCGGATGTAGACGATCCGCTCGCCCTTCTTGCCCGAGATCTTGGCCCAGTCGTCGGGGTTGGTCGTGTTGGGCAGGTCCTCGTTTTCCTTGAACTCCGCGATGCACGCGTCCAGCACGTGGCCCACCCGTATCCCCTCGGTGCCGGTGGTGAGGAAGTCCTTGATCGCGGCCTTCTTGGACCGGTCGACGATGTTCTGGATCATCGCGCCGGAGTTGAAGTCCTTGAAGTACAGGACCTCCTTGTCGCCGCCCTGGTAGGTGACCTCCAAGAACTGGTTGGCGTCCGACTCCGCGTACATGTGCTCGACCGCGGCCTCGATCATCCCGTCGACCGTGGCCTGCCGGTCGCCGTCGTGCTCCTCGAGGTCCTCGGGGTGCAGCGGCAGGCCGGCGGTCAGGTACTTGCTGAAGATGTCGCGCGCGCCCTCAGCGTCAGGCCGCTCGATCTTGATCTTCACGTCGAGTCGGCCGGGGCGCAGGATCGCCGGGTCGATCATGTCCTCGCGGTTGGTCGCACCGATGACGATGACATTGTCCAGGCCCTCGACGCCGTCGATCTCGGCGAGCAGCTGCGGGACGATCGTCGTCTCGACGTCGGAGGAGACGCCGGACCCGCGGGTGCGGAAGAGGCTGTCCATCTCGTCGAAGAAGACGACCACGGGCGTACCGTCGCTCGACTTCTCGCGGGCGCGGTGGAAGATCAGCCGGATGTGCCGCTCGGTCTCGCCGACGTACTTGTTGAGCAGCTCCGGGCCCTTGATGTTGAGGAAGTAGGCCGTGGCGCTCTCCTGCCCCGTGCGCTCGGCGACCTTGCGCGCCAACGACGCCGCGACCGCCTTGGCGATCATCGTCTTGCCGTTGCCGGGAGGACCGTAGAGCAGGACCCCCTTGGGCGCCTTGAGATGGTGGCGCTCGTAGAGGTCGGCGTGCAGGTAGGGCAGCTCGACGCTGTCGCGGATCGCCTCGATCTGCGCGCTGAGCCCACCGATGTCGTCGTAGCCCAGGTCAGGGACCTCCTCGAGGACGAGGTCGGCGACCTCCGCCCGCGGGATCCGCTCGACCGCGATGTTGCTGCGCTGGTCGACGAGCACGGCGTCACCGACGCGCACCTGCTTGCCGGTGACCCGACTGCCGCGGCGCACGACCCGCTCCTCGTCCTGACGCATGAGCACGAGCAGGCGGTCCTCGTCGAGGACCTCCTTGACGACCACGACCTCGCCGGCGACGTCCTCGGCGTGGACGGAGACGACATTCATCGCCTCGTTGAGTCGCACTTCGCGCCCGACGCCGAGCTCGCTCGACTCGACCGCCGGGGAGACAGCCACGTGCATCTTGCGTCCGCCGGAGAGCACGTCGACCGTGTTGTCGTCCTCGTGGACGTCGACGATCACGGCATAGGACGAAGGGGGCTGGGCCAGCCGCTCGATCTCCTCACGCAGGGAGACGATCTGCTGCCGGGCGTCCTTGAGCGTGCGCACCAGGCGCTCGTTCTGGGAGGCGACGGTCGACATCTGCGACTGCTGGTGCGTCAGCTTGTCCTGCAGTGCCCGCACGTCCTGGGGGGTGGGGTCGGTGGTCATGGGCGATGCTCCCTTCCCGCCGTGGTGGCGGCGCTCCCTGCCAGTCTCTCGCGTCTGCTCACCGTGGGGTCGGGGGGACCACTCCGCGAGTCAGCTTGCGCATCTTCTTCTCCGACGCGGTCCGCTCGCCCAGCGCCTCGGGGGTCCACTCGGCGTCGTCTGCACCCGGTGCCGGCTCGACCTGGGGGGCCTCGGTCTCGCTGCCCTCCTCCTGTGCCGCGTACCCCTTGCCGGGCCGACGCTTGCGCACCGGCGGGGTGGTGTCGGGCGCCAGGCGGCGGGTGGTGATGAGGAACCCGGTGTGGCCATGCATGCGGTGCTGCGGGCGAACGGCCAGGCCCTCGAGGTGCCAGCCGCGCAGCAGCGTCTCGAAGGCCTCGGGCTCGGTGAAGGTCCCGAAGTCGCGCATCGCCTCGGCGACCTTGCTCAGCTGGGTGGCCGTGGCGACGTAGCAGATGAGGACCCCACCGGCCACGAGTGCGTCCGCGACGACCTCGAGGCACTCCCACGGGGCGAGCATGTCGAGGACGACGCGGTCGACCGTGCCGGGCTCGACGGCGGACGGGAGTGACTCGACGAGGTCACCGACGGTGACGGTCCACGCCGGGTGGTCCTCACCGAAGAAGGCCTGCGCATTGGCCTTGGCGATCTCCGCGAAGTCGGCGCGCCGCTCGAAGGAGTGCACCGAGCCGGTGTCTCCCACGGCTCGCAGCAGCGACATCGACAGGGCCCCGGAGCCCACCCCGGCCTCGACGACGCTCGCGCCGGGGAAGACATCGGCCATGGTGACGATCTGGCCGGCGTCCTTGGGGTAGACGACCGCCGCCCCTCGCGGCATCGACATGACGTAGTCGGACAGCAGCGGCCGCAGCGCGAGGTACTCGCTGCCCGACGTGTGGGTGATCGTGGACCCGTCGGGCGCACCGATGAGGTCGTCGTGCTTGATGTGGCCCCGGTGGGTGTGGAACTCCTTGCCCGGAGTCAGGGAGATGGTGTGCAGCCGCCCCTTGGGGTCGGTCAGCTGGACGCGGTCCCCTTCACGGAAGGGGCCGCGGCGGTAGGCAGATCCGGTGGCGCTCATGGTCGCCGAGTCTAGTTGCGCGCGAGGGCGGCGTTGACCCGCTCGACCCGCACGATGCCCCGCAGGACTCCCCCTTCGCTCACCGCGACGATCCGCGAGCGCGACTCCTGGAAGGCGGTGACCAGCTCGATCGCCTCACGTCCCGGCGTGAGCTCGACGGCCCAACCATCGGGGGCATTGGCCAGCACGGCCGAGACCGGGGTGGACTCGATCGCGTCCGGCGGCACGCTGCGCAGGGCGTCGTGGTCGATGAGGCCGAGCGGCGCACCGGCCGCGTCGACGACGACAGGCAGGGCACGAAGGGAGGTCAGCTCGCTGACCGGCCGGTCGTGGCCGATGCCCGCGGCCGGCTCGAGGATCGACTGGACGTCCAGTCCGGAGAGGGTCCCGAGCGCCTTGCCGTGGCCGATGGCCTGAGTCGCGCCGGACCACAAGAAGGCCGCGACCAGGACGGTCCACAGCACGGTCGATGTGCTGGGCGAGCTGCCCTGGAGCAGCGGCACACCGATGACCGCCAGGACGATGACGATCACCATGCCACGGCCGAGGTAGCCCGCAGTCACCCGAGCGCGCCCCTGGTCCTTGGTGATCCCCCACACAACGGCCTCGACGATCTGACCGCCGTCCAGCGGGAGTCCCGGCAGCATGTTGAGCACCGCGAGCGCGCCGTTGACGAAGGCGATGCCACCCAGGACCATCGCCGGCACCCCCACGCCCAGCACCGTGGAGATGACGAGGCAGATGATGGCGATGACGGCGTTGGTGAGCGGACCCACGACGGCGATGGCGGCCGCTGTCATGGGGGTGGCTCGTGACGCCTCGAAGGCGGTGTGCCCACCCCACAGGTCAGCAACGACGCGGTGGACGGTGTGCCCGAAGGACCTGGCCGTGACCGCGTGCGCGGCCTCGTGGGCCAGGACGCTCAGGAGCAACGCGAGGGCGTAGATCGCCGCGACCGAGTAGCCGATGGTCGTGCCGTGGACCTGCGCGGTCGACGGACCGACGAGGAAGATGATCAGGCCACCCATGAGCAACCAGGACCAGCCGAGGTAGACGGGCACGGAGCCGATCGTGGCCAGACGGATGCCGCGAGGAGGGTGGTCGTCCGGGGGTGCTGCCATGGACCTGACCTTAGGCGAGAGGCACTGGTGGGGATAATGAGGATGCACTCCGCCCCCTTCGAACAGGATCTTCACGGTGACTGACACCGATCTGCGCTCCGACGCCACCGACCAGCTGAGGGAGACGCTCAGCCAGCGCATCCTCCTCATGGACGGCGGTATGGGGACCATGATCCAGCGTCAGGGGCTGTCGGAGGCCGACTTCCGCGGGGAGCGCTTCGCCGACTGGCCCAGTGACCTGCAGGGCAACAACGACCTGCTCTGCCTCACCCAGCCCGAGATCATCACGGACCTGCACCGGCAGTACCTCGAGGCCGGCGCTGACCTGATCGAGACCAACACCTTCAACGCGCAGCGTGTCTCCATGGGCGACTACGGCATGCAGGACCTGGCGCGGGAGATCAATGTCGCTGCCGCGCGGCTGGCCCGCCAGGCCGCCGACGAGTTCACCGCCCGCGACCCGCAGCGCCCCCGGTGGGTCATGGGCGCCCTCGGCCCGACGGTGCGCACGGCGTCGATCTCCCCCGACGTCAACGACCCGGCGATCCGCAACATCACCTTCGACCAGCTCGTCGAGGCCTACCTCGAGCAGGCCAGCGGCCTCGTCGAGGGCGGGGTCGACATCCTGCTCGTCGAGACGATCTTCGACACGCTCAACGCCAAGGCGGCGATCTTCGCGCTCGAGACGCTCTTCGAGCAGCACGGCCGCCGCTGGCCCGTCATCATCTCGGGCACGATCACCGATGCCTCCGGTCGCACCCTGACCGGCCAGACGACCGAGGCCTTCTGGAACTCCATCCGGCACGCCCAGCCGCTGGCCGTGGGCCTCAACTGCGCGCTCGGTGCCGAAGAGCTGCGCCAATACATCGTCGAGCTCGGCCGCGTCGCCGACACCTACATCTCCGCCTACCCCAACGCCGGGCTGCCCAATGCCTTCGGTGAGTACGACCAGGACCCGGCATACATGGCCAGCCTCGTCGCCGAGTTCGCCACCTCCGGGCTGGTCAACCTCGTCGGCGGCTGCTGCGGCACCACGCCGGAGCACATCGCCGAGATCGCGAAGGGGGTGGGCTCCGCCGCCCCGCACGTCCCGGTCGAGGTCGAGCCGGCACTACGCCTCTCCGGCCTGGAGGCCTTCAACGTCACGGCTGACTCGCTCTTCGTCAACGTCGGCGAGCGGACCAATGTCACCGGCTCGGCGAAGTTCCGCAAGCTCATCGAGGCCAACGACTACCCAGCCGCGCTGGCCGTCGCCGCCCAGCAGGTCGAGAGCGGCGCTCAGGTCATCGACATCAACATGGACGAGGGCATGCTCGACGGCGTCGCCGCCATGGGCACCTTCGTCAACCTCGTCGGCTCCGAGCCGGACATCTCCCGCGTCCCGCTGATGATCGACTCCTCCAAGTGGGAGGTCATCGAGACCGGCCTGCAGCGCACCCAGGGCAAGGCGATCGTCAACTCGATCTCCATGAAGGAAGGCGTCGAGCCCTTCATCGAGCAGGCCCGGCTGTGCCGCAAGTACGGCGCTGCGATCGTCGTCATGGGCTTCGACGAGGACGGTCAGGCCGACAATCTGCAACGGCGCAAGGAGATCGCCCAGCGGGCGTACACGATCCTCACCGAGCAGGTCGGGTTCCCGGCCGAGGACATCGTCTTCGACCCCAACATCTTCGCCCTCGCGACCGGCATCGAGGAGCACGCCGAGTACGGCACCGACTACATCGAGGGGGTGCGCTGGATCAAGGACAACCTGCCGGGCGTGCTCGTCTCCGGTGGCGTCTCCAATGTCTCCTTCAGCTTCCGCGGCAACAACCCGGTGCGCGAGGCGATCCACTCCGTCTTCCTCTTCCACGCGATCAACGCCGGCATGGACATGGGCATCGTCAACGCCGGCGCCCTCGTCCCCTACGACACGATCGACCCCGACCTGCGCGAGCGGATCGAGGACGTCGTCCTCAACCGCCGAGAGGACTCCACCGAGCGCCTGCTCGAGGTCGCGGAGAAGCACCGCGGTACCGGGGCCAAGGAGGAGGAGGCCACGCAGGAGTGGCGGGAGTACCCTCTTCGCGAGCGGATCACGCACTCCCTCGTCAAGGGCATCGACACCTGGGTCGTCGAGGACACCGAGGCGCTGCGCCTCGAGATCGACGCCGCCGGCGGCCAGCCGCTGGAGGTCATCGAGGGGCCGCTCATGGACGGCATGGGCGTCGTCGGTGACCTCTTCGGCGAGGGCAAGATGTTCCTCCCCCAGGTCGTGAAGTCGGCTCGGGTGATGAAGAAGGCCGTCGCGCACCTCATCCCCTACATCGAGGCCGCCAAGAAGCCGGGTGACGCCAGCCGCTCCAAGGGCCTGATCATCATGGCGACGGTCAAGGGCGACGTCCACGACATCGGCAAGAACATCGTCGGCGTCGTCCTCCAGTGCAACAACTACGACGTCATCGACCTGGGCGTCATGGTCCCGACGCAAAAGATCCTCGAGACCGCCCGCGAGCACGACGCGGACGTCATCGGGCTGTCCGGGCTCATCACACCCTCGCTCGACGAGATGGTCGGGGTGGCCTCCGAGATGCAGCGCCAGGGCTTCGACATCCCGCTGCTCATCGGCGGTGCCACCACCTCCCGCGCCCACACCGCGGTCAAGGTCGACCAGCAGTACGACGGGCCGGTCATCTGGGTCAAGGACGCCTCGCGCTCGGTCCCGGTCGTCAGCCAGCTGCTCAGCGCGACGGGCAAGGCCCCGCTGCTCGAGACGACGGCCGCCGACTACGAGGCGCTGCGCACGCGGCACGCGTCCAAGAACAACGACCGCCCCAAGCTGTCCTACGAGGACGCCAAGGAGGCCCGCACGCCGATCGACTGGGGCGCCGAGCACCCGCACCTGGCCGGGGTCACCCCGATGCGCGAGGTCTTCGAGGACTACGACCTGGCCGAGCTGCGCGAGTACTTCGACTGGCAGCCCTTCTTCAACGCCTGGGAGCTCAAGGGCTCCTTCCCGGACATCCTCAACAACCCGGCCACGGGTGAGGTCGCCCGCAAGCTCTACGAGGAGGCCCAGGAGATGCTCGACCAGATCATCGAGCACAAGTGGCTGACGGCGAAGGGGGTCATCGGCCTCTTCCCCGCCAACGCCGTGGGCGACGACATCGAGATCTACACCGACGAGTCTCGGGCCGAGGTCGCGCACACGCTGCACATGCTGCGCCAGCAGGGCAAGCACCGTCCGGGCATCCCCAACCGCAGCCTCGCGGACTTCATCGCGCCCAAGGACACCGGGGTCAAGGACTGGATCGGGGCCTTCGCCGTGACCGGTGGCATCGGCGCGTCGGAGAAGATTGCCGAGTTCAAGGCCGACAACGACGACTACAACGCGATCCTGCTCGAGGCGCTGGCCGACCGGTTCGCCGAGGCCTTCGCCGAGCGGCTCCACGAGAGGGTGCGCACCGAGTTCTGGGGCTACGCACCCGACGAGTCGCTCGACAACAAGGAGCTGATCAAGGAGGCCTACGACGGCATCCGCCCGGCTCCGGGCTACCCGGCGTGCCCCGACCACACGGAGAAGAAGACTCTCTGGTCGCTGCTCGACGTCGACGAGATCGGCATCGAGCTCACCGAGGGCATGGCGATGTGGCCCGGTGCGGCCGTCTCCGGCTGGTACCTCGGTCACCCGGACAGCCAGTACTTCGTCGTCGGTCGCCTCGACAAGGACCAGGTCGAGGACTACGCGGCGCGCAAGGGTTGGACGATGCGAGAGGCCGAGCGCTGGCTCGGGCCCAACCTCGGTTATGCCACCGAGTGAGGGCCGCGCTCTCCCCGTCGCGGGCTGCTGACTTCAAGCAGTGCCCCCTGAAGTTCCGCTTCCGCACGATCGACGGCCTCGAGGAAGCGCCCTCGCCGGCGGCGGCTCGAGGGACGCTCGTGCACGCCGTGCTCGAGGAGATCTTCGAGCTGCCCGCGGCCGAGCGCACCCCGGAGGCAGCCCGGGCGCTCGTGCCGGGTCAGTGGGCCGCGCTGGTCGCTGAGCGCCCCGAGCTGGCCGAGATGCTGGCTGACGACGCCACCCTGACCGAGGAGTCGTGGTTCGGCGCGGCTGAGAAGCTCGTCGACCGATGGTTCACCCTCGAGGACCCGTCGAGACTCGAGCCCTCTCACCGTGAGGTCAAGGTCGAGACCGAGGTCGACGGGCTCGTCCTGCGCGGCATCATCGACCGGCTGGACATCGCCCCCACCGGGGAGGTGCGGGTCGTCGACTACAAGACCGGGCGCACGCCCGCTGCGGGCTTCGAGGGCAAGGCGCTCTTCCAGATGAAGTTCTACGGCTTGGTCATCTGGCGCCGCACCGGCCGCGTCCCCGATCTGCTCCAGCTGGTCTACCTCAAGGACGGCACGGTCATCCGCTATGTCCCGGATGAGTCCGACCTCTTGGCCCTGGAGCGCAATGTCCGGGCGGTCTGGTCAGCGATCGAGCAGGCGGTGGCGGCGCGGGACTTCCGCCCCAACCCGACGAAGTTGTGCGGGTGGTGCGACTTCAAGCCGCTCTGCCCCGCCTTCGGCGGCACTCCCCCCGACCTGCCCGAGACGATCGAGATCATCACCCCCGAGGCCCAGGTGACCGCCGAGGCCGGCACTCCCCCTTCCCCCGCCGTCCCTTGAGTCCGCATTTCCTTAAGGTCGTGCGGACCGGGGTGCGCATCTCCTTAAGGTCGTGCGGTCCCGGTGCGCATTTCCTTAAGGAGATGCGGTGGCCGGGTCGGCACGTGCCGAGCCGAGGGCCAGCGCCATGAGGTCGAAGGGGGTGACCCCGACCAGCGTGGCGAGCGGCACCGCGCCGTCGATGGCCGGGACCTCGACGACATGTGGCACGGCCAGGGTCGGCACGCCCGCCGCGACGGCCGAGCGGACCCCGGTCGGCGAGTCCTCGATGGCGACGCAGGCAGCGGGATCGACGCCCAGCCGGGCGGCAGCCGTGAGGTACGGCTCAGGGTGCGGCTTGCCCTGCGTGACGATGTCACCGGTCACCACGAGACCGAAGGAGCCCGGCTCCGTCGCGTCGACGACGGCCTGCGCCAGGTCAGTCCAGGACATCGTGACCAGGGCCGACGGGATGTCCGCCTCACGGCAGGCGGCCAGCAGCTCGCGGGCCCCTGGACGCCACGGGATCTCGTGCGCGATCTGCTCGATGACCCGCGACTGGAGCCGGTGCACGACCTCCTCGGGTGCCAGGTCGACCGGTGAGTTGTCGAGGATGAACTGCGCCGAGACGAGCAGCGGGTTGCCGACGAGCTGGACGGCCAGGTCATGGGTCCACGTGCCTCCGAACTCCTCGACGAGCTCGTGCTCGGCGGTCATCCAGTAGGGCTCGGTGTCGACGAGGGTTCCGTCCATGTCCCACAGGACGGCAGCAGGCAGCTCGCGCGACGCAGGCGCGGGGATCACAGTGCTCACGGGAGCACACGGTAGCCCGACGTAGGCTGGTGGACGTGATCGAGATCGAGGACCTGCCCGAGCTGCACGACCCGGTGATGATCTGTGCCTTCGAGGGCTGGAACGACGCCGGCGAGGCCGCATCCCGCGTCATCGAGCACCTGGGCGATCTCTGGGACGCCGAGACCGTGGCGGCGGTCGACCCCGAGGACTACTACGACTTCCAGGTCACCCGGCCCCGGGTCATCAACCAGGGTCAAGGCCGCGGCCTCCACTGGAACACCACTCGCATCCTGCTCGCCTCTCCGGACAGTCTCGGTCGGGACGTGCTGCTCGTGACCGGGATCGAGCCCTCCTTCCGCTGGCGGGCCTTCACGGCCGAGATCCTCGACCTCGCCGCCTCCCACGGCGTGACGACGGTGATCACCCTCGGCGCCCTGCTGGCCGATGTCGCGCACTCGCGTCCGATCCCCGTCACCTGCTCCAGCGAGGACGAGCCCACCGCCTACCGCCACGAGCTGGAGCCGTCCCGCTACGAGGGCCCGACCGGCATCACCGGTGTCGTCGCGGACGGGGCCCACCAGGCCGAGATGGTCTCGATCTCCGCGTGGGCGGCTGTCCCCCACTATGCCTCGCAGGTCCCCTGCCCCAAGGCGTCCCTGGCGCTGCTCGCGCAGCTGGAGGACCTCCTCGACACGGTCATCGAGCACGGTGAGCTCGAGGACGAGGCTCGCGCGTGGGAGCGTGGCGTCGACGAGCTCGCCAACACCGACGAGGACGTCGCCGAGTACGTCTCCGCGCTGGAGAGCGCGCAGGACACCTCGGAGCTGCCGGAGGCCAGTGGTGACGCGATCGCCAAGGAGTTCGAGCGGTACCTGCGTCGCCGGGGCGACGACACCGCCGGCCC
>JAKDKQ010000385.1 GCA_030453295.1 Janibacter sp. | reverse complement strand
GCTGGTGGGGCGGCTGGGTCGAGGTCCGACGACGCTGTCGGACCGAGACTCAGACGCGCTGGCTGAGCTGGACGGGGACGTACATGTCCGCGCCGCGACGGAGGGTGGCGATGACGCCCGTCAGGCCCAGGTCCTTCAGGGCCGTGCGCTCGTCGGTGGTGCCCACGTAGCGACCGGCGACCCACCACGGGGCCAGGCCTGCGACGAAGAGGACGGAGAGGACGATGACTGCTGCGAGGATGCTCATGGATCCAGTATTGCGTGGAGTTTCAACAACTTAAAGCAATTCTTTCCTAACGACCATCAGTTGTTGCCTTATGGTTGGTCGATGATCGATCTGCACCGTCTGTCCGTGTGGCGCGCCGTGGTGGCCAGTGGTTCGGTGAGCGGGGCCGCGGCAAACCTGGGTTTCACGCCGGCGACCATCAGCCAGCACATCATCGCGCTGCAAAAACAGGTGGGGATCCCGCTGTACGAGCGCAGCGGTCGGGGGATCGAGCCGACCGCCGTCGGGGAGCGTCTGGCGCACGAGTCGACGGAGGTCTTCGAGAGTGCGCGCCGTCTCGAGGCCATCATCGAGGACCTGCATGCCGACCCTGTGCCGACGTTGTCGATCGGCTCCTTCGCCTCTGCGGCGCGGGCGTGGCTGCCCGGTGTCGTGTCGGACCTGACCAAGGAGTTCCCCGGCGTGCAGTGGGCCATCGACATCCACACCCCGGGTGCGCCCGCTGGCTACCGCACCCGGGACATCGAGCTCGACGAGGAGGTCCCGACGCTGGAGCCGCGCGCACTCACCGGGTATCGCCGCCGGGTGCTGGGGACCGACGACTTCGGGGTCGCCCTGTCGCTCGAGCATCCCTTGGCGGACCACGAGGAGATCCGCGCGTCGCAGCTGCAGGAGGAGTCGTGGATCGACCACGACATGTTTGACCGCACGACCGCCCAGATCGTCCGGGACGCCTGCTACGCAGCGGGTTTCGAGCCGAGGTACGTCGCGCGGTCCGACGACCACAACGTCGCACTCGCGATGGTCGGCGCCGGGATCGGCATCGCGATGATGCCGAGGCTGGCGAAGGGGGAGCTGCCGCACCACGTGAAGATCGTGCCGGTCGTCGACCCGGTCCCGCTGCGTCGGGTGACGATGCACGTGCAGGACGTCAGCGCGCACCTGGACTACGTGCAGCGGGCCGTGCAGCTCATCGAGGAGCGGGCCGGCGCCGAGTCGCAGGAGTGAGTGAGGCTGTGGGCCCGGCCCGGCCCCCTCGTGGTGGCAGGGTGATGCGCATGACGCGCACTCGAGAGCCCTGGTCGCTCGACCACCTGCCCGACCAGAGCGGACGGACCGTGGTGATCACCGGGGCCAACTCAGGGCTGGGCGCGGTGACGGCTCGAGAGCTGTTCGCGCGCGGTGCCACCGTGGTCCTCGCCTGTCGTGACGTCGACAAGGGGGAGCAGGTCGCGTCGTCGCTCCCCGGTGCCGAGGTCGTGCGCCTGGACCTCGGCTCGCTGGAGTCGGTGCGCGAGGCGGCCGGCGAGATCCGCGGTCGGCACGAGCGGGTCGACCTGCTGGTCAACAACGCCGGGCTGATGATGACGCCGCGGGGCGTCACGCAGGACGGCTTCGAGCTACAGGTGGGCACCAACCACCTGGGTCACTTCGCGTTCACCGGGCTGCTGCTCGACCGGCTGCTGGTGGGGCCCGACTCCCGGGTGGTCACCGTGACGAGCCTGGCGCACCGTTGGGGTGGCGGCGCGATGGACTTCGGCAATCTGCAGGCGGAGCGTGGCTACGACCCGATGGGTGCCTACGGCCGGTCCAAGCTGGCCAACTTGCTCTTCACCCACGAGCTGCAGCGTCGTCTGGCCGAGGCTGGGTCGTCGACGATCGCGGTCGCGGCGCACCCCGGCCTCTCACGTACGTCGCTGGCTCGCTACCTGCCCCTTCCCGTGCGGCCCTTCATCGCGGCCGGCACGTGGCTGACCGGCCAGAGCGCGGCGAAGGGGGCCCTGCCCACCCTGCGAGCCGCCACCGACCCGAGCGTGGTCGGCGGGGAGCTCTACGGCCCGAGCGGTCCCGGGGAGACGCGGGGGCGGCCGGTGGGTGTGGGCTCGTCCTCGGGGTCGCGTGACCAGGAGGCGATGCGGCGCCTGTGGCAGATGTCGGAGGAGCTGACGGGCGTGCACCCCCGCTTTGTGCCTGCCTCCGCTGGCTGAGGAGTCCGCTTTGCCCGCCTCCGCTGTGCCCGCCTCCGCTGGCTGAGGAGTCCGCGTAGCGGGCGTCTCGAAGCCACTCGGCTGAGCCACTCGGCTGTGTCCACATCCCCGGGCCGAAGGGGGCGCTTGTCCCCAGTTGGTCTGGTTGGGGAGCGTTGTCGGTGGTCGAACATATGA
>JAKDKQ010000384.1 GCA_030453295.1 Janibacter sp. | reverse complement strand
AGCCAGGGCCACCGGTCCTCGTCGGTGAGTGGCGTCCCGCTCGCCATCTTGTCGATGTTGGCCTGCGGGTGGAACTCGTCGGCCTCGGCGAAGACCCATCCGGTGCGGTCGACGATGCCCAGCGCGACGGTCGTCTTGCCGCTGCCGGAGACGCCCATGACGACGACGTGGGTGGTCATGTCAGAGCACCAGGCTCAGGAGGAAGGCGAAGACGAAGCCGATGACGCCGATCAGGGTCTCCATGACGGTCCATGTCTTCAGTGTCGTCTTTTCGTCCATGCCAAGGAAGCGTCCGACGAGCCAGAAGCCGGAGTCGTTGACGTGGGAGAGCACGGTGGCGCCACCGGCGATGGCGATGACGACGAGGGTCAGGTCGATCGAGCTCAGACCCGAGGTGGCCTCGATCGTCGGGGCCATCAGGCCCGCCGCGGTCGTCAGGGCGACGGTGGCGCTGCCCTGGGCCACGCGCAGCGCGGCGGACACGACGAAGGCGGCGATGATGACCGGCAGGCCGGTCGTCTCGAGCGTGCTGGCGAGTGCCTGGCCGATGCCGCTGGCCCGCAGGACGCCGCCGAACATGCCACCGGCGCCGGTGATGAGGATGATCGCGCAGACCGGGCCGAGCGCGTCGTTGAGGACCGTCTCGACATCGGCCTTGGAGCGGTTGCGCCAGCCGAGGACGACCATCGCGACGAGCGTGGTGATGAGCAGCGCGATCGGCGTCTTGCCGATGATCCGCAGGGCCGCGACCCACGTCGCGTCGCCGTCGACGGTGCCCATCGTGGACAGCGTGTTGAGTCCGGTGTCGATGAAGATGAGCACCATCGGCAGGAGCAGGATCGTCAGGACCAGGCCGAAGGAGGGCAACCGGCCGGCCTTGGCCTCAGGGGTGGAGGGGCCACCGGCGAGCAGGTCGGGAACCTCGACCATGTAGCGGCTGCCGGCCCACAGGCCGTAGAGGTAGGACGCGAGGTACCAGGTCGGCAGCCCGATGAGCAGGCCGAAGACGAGCAGCAAACCCATGTCGGCTCCGACGAGGTCGGCCGCAGCGACCGGGCCCGGGTGGGGCGGGACGAAGGCGTGCATGACGGCGAAGGCGCCGGCTGCCGGGAAGGCATAGCGCAGGACCGAGCCGCCGAAGCGACGGGCGACGCTGAAGATGATCGGCAGCATGACCACAAGGCCTGCGTCGAAGAAGATCGGGAAGCCGAAGAGCAACGAGGCCACACCGAGAGCCAGAGGGGCCCGGTGCTCGCCGAATCGCGCGATGAGGGTGTCCGCGAGCACCTGGGCGCCGCCGGTCACCTCGAGCAGGCGGCCGATCATCGCCCCGAGGCCGACGAGCAGGGCCACGGAAGCAAGCGTCGAGCCGAAGCCGTCGGTCATCGTCGTGACGACGTCGGCCGGCGCGATCTTGGTCGCGAGCGCGGTCAGGAAGCTGACGAGCACCAGGGCCACGAAGGCGTGGACCCTGAAGCGGATGATGAGCAGGAGCAGGAGTGCGACAGCGGCTGCAGCGATGGCGAGCAGCACGCCCGAGCCGTAGGCAGGCTCAGGGACGGCGTCAGCGACGGGAAACATCTTCGTATCCTCCGGGGGCGGTGGGCGTGCGGGACATCCGCGCGCACCACTGTGGCAAACGTATGCTTATTGCGCAAGCAAATGATCATCCTTTTCTTGGAGGCGCGCCATCTCGTCTGAGACAATCCAGCGCATGAGACAGGGCGGGGGGCTGCACCACAGCGTGCTGACGCGCATCGGCGCCGACCTGACCGCCGGTCGGCTGTCCGCCGGCGATGTCTTCTCCATGGAGCAGCTCGAGGCGCACTACGGGGTCTCGCGCACCGTCGTGCGCGAGGTCATCAAGGTGCTCGAGTCGATCGGCGTGGCCACGTCCCGTCGACGCGTCGGCGTGACGATCCAGCCGGAGAGCAGCTGGGAGTCCCTCAGCCCCGTGATCATCCACTGGCGCCTGGAGGGCCCCCAGCGCCTGGACCAGCTGCGCGAGGTCAGCGAGCTGCGCCGCGGAGTCGAGCCGCAGGCTGCCTGGCTGGCGGCCCAGCGCGCCACCCCGGAACAGTCCGATCGACTGCAGACCGCTGCGGACGGGATGTCCGTCACGGGTCCGCGGGGTGATCTGAGCACCTACCTGCAGCACGACATCGACTTCCACCGCACCCTGCTCGAAGCCTCGGGCAATGCGCTGCTGGCAGGCTTCGCCCCCTTCGTCGAGGAAGCGCTCACCGGCCGCACCGAGCACGACCTCATGCCCGCGATCCCCGAGCAGGGTGCCATCGCCTGGCATGTCGAGGTCGCGGCCGCGGTCGCGAGCGGACGCCCGGAGCTCGCCGAGGAGACCATGCGCCGGATCGTCACCGAGGCGCAGGACGC
>JAKDKQ010000383.1 GCA_030453295.1 Janibacter sp. | reverse complement strand
ACGCTCCGGGAGCGGACCAGCCTGCCCGTCGTGCTCAAGGGGATCCTCCACGAGGACGATGCACGGAAGGCCTTCGACATGGGCGTCGACGCCGTCGTGGTGTCCAACCACGGTGGGCGACAGGTGGATCGATCGATCGCAGCACTCGATGCACTCGTGCGGGTGCGCGCGGCGGTCGGCCCGGAGCCCACCGTCCTGATGGACAGCGGGGTGCGGACCGGAGCCGACCTCTTCGTGGCCCTCGCCCTCGGCGCCGACGCCTGCCTGCTGGGCAGACCCCACGTCTACGGGCTCGCGCTCGACGGCGCGGACGGGGTCAGCGCGGTCATCGACAACGTGCTCGGCGAGCTCGACCTGACCATGGGCCTCGTGGGTGCGGCGTCGATCGCCGACATCACCCGCGACCTGCTGGTACCCGCTTATTGACCGTCCGCCCGGACCCGGTGGGGACCGGGGAGGTCGGGAGTCGCGTGAGTTGGGTTGCCGTCGAGGGCCGTTCAGGATTGGGTGGTCGCATGAGCTACCCGCCACCTCCCATGCCGCCGAACCAGCCACCGCCCCCGTCGGGTGGGCCATACCCGCCGAGCCAGCCCCCCTTCGGCGGTAGCGGGGGACAACCGCCCTACGGTGGGCAGCCGCCCTATGGGGGCGGCATGCCTCCGCTGCCGCCCGGTGGAGCGGCCCCCGTTGGCCCGGGCTGGGGTGGCGTGCCGACGTACAGTCCCGTCGACGCGATGGCCTACGGGTGGAAGAAGTTCACCCAGCACCTCGGCCCCTTCATCGTCATGGGCCTGCTCATCTTCTTCCTGGCCTTCGGCATCCAGTTCCTCTTCAACATGCTCGGTGCCGGTTCGACCTTCGCGATGGACGCGCCGATCGACCCGGCGACCGGGCTGCCCGAGGACAACGCCGTCTCCTACCTGCTCCAGGCGGTGGGGGGCATCCTCTCCGGCATCGTCAGCTGGGTCCTCGGTCTGGCCCTGCTGCGAGGTGCCCTCGACGTCGTCGACACAGGACGCACGGACCTCTCGGCGATGTTCACGCGCATCCCCTGGGGTCAGGCCCTGCTCGCCGGTCTCCTCGTCGGGATCGCCGTCATCGTCGGACTCGTCGCCCTCCTCGTCGGCGCGCTCGTCGTGGGCTTCTTCCTCTACTACGCCAATGCGGCGGTCCTCGACGGCAAGAGTGCGACGGAGGCGATCTCGGCGAGCTTCACCTTCGTCAAGGAGCACCTCGGCGACACCCTGCTCTACGCGATGCTGGCCATCGTGGTCATCGTCATCACGTCGTGCTGCACGTGCGGGCTCGCGACCATCGTGACGACACCCGTCTTCGCGCTCGGCACGGCCTACACGTGGCGCGTCCTCCAGGGACGGCCGGTCGCACCCTGATCGTCAGCGGCCCAGGATGCTGACCATGAAGTCGGCGTCCTGCGTCCAGGGCTCCAGAGCCCACCCACCGAGGCGGACCTGCTCGTGCAGGCCCGCCTCGGTCGCGTCCGAGACGAAGTCGGCGATGTCGTAGCCGCGGTCGGCGCCGAATCCGATGACCGCTCGCCCGCCCTCGGCGAGGTGGTCGGCGAAGCCGGTGAGGACATCGCGGCGCGTGCTCGGCGCGAGGAAGGTCATGACATTGCCGGCGCACACGATGAGGTCGAAGGGGGTCCGCTCCCCGTCGTCGTCGCGCAGGTCGAGGACGGCCAGGTCGCTGACGACCCAGCGCGGACCGGGGTGGTCCTCCTCGGCGGCGGCGATGAGTGCCGGGTCGACATCGGCGCCGGTGACGTCGTGGCCGAGCTCGTGCAGGCGGCCACCCACACGGCCGGGACCGCAGCCCGCGTCCAGGACGCGAGCGCCCCGCGGGAGCATCGCGTCGATGCAGCGGGCCTCGCCGTCGAGGTCGTCCCCTCGGGCGGCCATCTCGCGGAAGCGGTCGATGTACCACTGGGAGTGGTGGGGGTCCTCCGCGACGATCCGCATCCACTCGCTCTGCTCAGGTGCCATGCTCGCCACCATAGGCCCCTACCCAGGCTGCGGAGGTCGCGCAGCAACCATCGCCCGACGCTGTGCGCGCATGTCGTCGAGGTCCAGCCTGACCCAGTGGCGTGGGGTCTGCGCGACTACGCCCGTGACTCCTGCCGTGGATCGTGATTCAGGAGGGGAGTCACGACCGGAGGCGCCAGAGGCACCCGTGGCGGTGCGCTCGTCATCTCGAGGTGGCCGAGGTGGCAGGCTCAACCCATGACAGACGTCTGGGAACTGGTCCACGCCGAGCGGGCAGCGCTCGCCGACGACCTCGAGCGACTGACCGACGAGCAGTGGCGCGAGCCCTCGCTCTGCGAGGGGTGGAGCGTCCACGATGTCGCGGCGCACCTCGTCGACAACGCGAGGGCCACCCCCT
>JAKDKQ010000382.1 GCA_030453295.1 Janibacter sp. | reverse complement strand
GGCAGAAGATCGCCGAGCGCTCCGGGTCGACGCCACCGGCGATGTACTGGGCGGCAGTGACCCGCGTACGGCGAGTGACGTCGGCCGGGTCGGTCGGCACGGTGAGGGCGTGCAGGTCGGCGACGAAGTAGTAGGCGTCGAAGTTCTCCTGCAGGCCGACCCAGTTGACGAGCGCTCCGAGGTAGTTGCCGAGGTGCAGGGAGTCGCTGGTCGGTTGCATCCCCGAGAGGATGCGCGGCTGCTCGAGAGCGGTGCGGGTCATGGCCGCCATTGTGTCAGCCGCTCGATGCCGACCCTCAGGCACTCGCACATCGCTTCGGGAGAAGGGCATCCACGCGAGGGGGACGGCCCCCGGGGCCTGCAGCTTGGCGGCAGCGACTCCCTCGGGTCACGACGCGATCTCGTCCGAGGGGGCCCTCAGTACGCTCCGTCCTTGCCCACCACGGCTGACAGGGTCCGCCAGAGGATGATGAGATCCTGGGTCACCGACCAGTTCTCCACGTAGTAGAGGTCGAACCGTACCGACTCGTCCCATGACAGGTCACTCCGACCGTTGACCTGCCACAGTCCGGTCATGCCGGGCTTGACGAGCAGCCGTCGTCGCACGTCCTCCTCGTACCTGGAGACCTCTGAGGGCAGGGGCGGACGGGGACCGACGAGGCTCATTTGTCCCCGGAGCACGTCGAGCAACTGGGGGAGCTCATCGATCGAGTACCGCCGAATGAAGCGACCCAGAGGAGTGATCCGCGGATCGTGCTGCAGCTTGAAGAGCACCCCACGGTCGACGTCGTCGTCTCGCTCCTGCTGCAGCGACGCCAGACGGGCCTCGGCGTCGACGACCATCGAACGGAACTTCGTCATCCTGAAGACCTCACCGTCCCTACCCACCCGCTCCTGCCGGAAAAAGACCGGCCCCCCGTCCCCGAGCTTGATGAGGACTGCGACAGCGAGCAGCACCGGAGAGAAGAGGACGACGAGCGCCAACGCTCCGCACCAGTCGATCGTCGACTTCAGCACCAGACGAGGTCCGGAGAAGCTGGGTGCCTCCACATGGAGCAGGGGGAGCCCCGCAACGGGTCGCGTGAGCACCCGGGGCCCGGCGATCTCGGTCAGGCCGGGCGAAACGACGAGCTCGATCCCGCTGCACTCGAGGGCCCACCCGAGCCGACGCAGGCCACCGGCCCCCAGCGAGTGGACATCGGCACAGGCGACGACGTCGACACCGAGGTCGATGGCGACGCAGCCCACATCGCGCTCGGAACCGAGGACCGGGACTCCTGCGAGCCCGTGCCCGTCGATCGTCGTGCACACCCCGACGACGCGGTAGCCGGCGGCTGGGACAGCGGCAAAGGTCTCGATCAACTGCTGTACGGCGAAGGGATCGCCGGCGACGAGCACGTCATGGCTCATGTCACCATCCACCCGTCGCGACCCGAGCCAGGTCCGTGCCACCCGACGGGCCCCCCAGAGACCGATCAGGCCCGCCGGGAGGGCAAGGAGGATGTACCCACGCGCCACCGCGACCTGGAGGGCGAACGCCAACATGGCGACTGCTGCGAAAACACGCAGGGTGGCCCTCATGATGAGGCGGTACTCGTTCGCGCCGTGCCCGAGAATGTGAACGTCATAGACCCCGTGGAGCCGCAGCGCGAGCCACCACACGGTGGCCAGCACCAGACTGAAGACCGTGTAGCTCAGCGCGAAGTTGTCGGCACTCAGCGCCACGTCCATGCGTCCGTCGACGCCGAAGCGCAGCAGCTGCGCCCCGAAGGTCGCCCAGACGACGACGAGCAGGTCGATGAGCGCGAGAGTGCTCTGGAAGGGGCGGAGGGCAGCACGCCCCGTCCCGACGTCGTCGACGGGTCGCGGGAGCCCGACCACGGTCAGCCTCTTCGCAGTGGCAGTGGAGGTCCGACCGGGCCCTGGGCCAGTCGGATCGCCTCGGCCATCCTCCCCCGGGTGGTGCCTGCCTCCGCACGGCGACGGCGCAGCTCGCTCACGCGGGTGGTGGCATCCATCTGGGGACGCTCGGCGGTGCGCCGCTTCGATCGTCGGATGGCCATCCGGCCCACCACATACGCCACGACGGGCATCGCTGCCCAGCCCACGAACATCATGCTCTCGACCTGCACCGCAGCCCCTCCCAACAGCCCCGAGCGCCATTCACCCAGGACTCGAACTCATGAACCTCCCCGGCCATGAACCGATATGCGACCTTACCAACTACTTACTCTTCTTGACTAGATACTTACCGGCCATGTGCGGCAATCCGGACCGTCCGCGGAGGCGCGGCCCCGCGTCCCGGGACCCGTGGGAGAATCGCGGGAGACCCACCCCACATCCCATGGAGGGACACACATGACCGCGAAGATCATCTGGACCAAGATCGACGAGGCGCCCG
>JAKDKQ010000056.1 GCA_030453295.1 Janibacter sp. | reverse complement strand
CGGTTGCTCGTGCCCGTCTTGCCGATGGCCGAGGACAGGTGGTTGCGCACCGTGCCGGGGGAGAGGTGCACCCGGGTGGCGATCGCCGGGGCGGAGTGTCCTTCGAGCGCCTCACCGAGCACCTGGCGCTCGCGGTCGGTCAGGGGATTGGGGCCCCCGATGACGACCTCGGTGGCCAGCGACGGGTCGACGACCCGTCCACCGGCCGCGACCGTGCGCACCGCCGCGGCCAGCTCGTGCGACGGCGTGTCCTTGACGACGAACCCGCTGGCCCCCGCGTCGAGCGCCCGGCGCAGGTAACCCGGTCGACCAAAGGTCGTCACGATGAGCACCCGGGTCCCCGGCAGCTCCCGGGTCAGCTGCGCAGCAGCCGAGATGCCGTCGAGCCCGGGCATCTCGACGTCGAGCACCGCGACATCGGGGTGGGTGCGTCGGGCGGCCTCGAGCACCTCGTCGCCCGACCCGACCTCGGCGACGACCTCGAGGTCCTCCTCGAGGCCGAGCAGCGCGGCCATCGCGCCCCGCACGAGGGCCTGGTCGTCGGCCAGCAGCACCCTGATCACGGCAGCTCCACCCGCAGTCGCGTCCCGGGGCCGTTGCGGCCCGGGAGTCCCTCACCGACGTCGAGGTGGCCACCGACCCCGGCGAGCCGCTCGCGCAGCCCGGTGAGGCCACTGCCCTCCCGACGGCCGCTCAGCCCGCGGCCGTCGTCGATGACCTCCAGCCAGGTCGGACCCCACGCCACGTCGACGCGCTGGGCACCGCTGTGCCGGATGACATTGGTCGTCGCCTCCCGCAGCGCCCACGCGACGGTGATGCGGTGGGCGGGGTCGACGACGTCGTAGTCGTCGGGGACCGACGCCTCGATCCCGGCATCGGCCAACGCGGCCAGCGCGGCATCGCGCTCGTCGGCCAGCCGGGTGATGCGCAGGCCGGCGACCGTCGCGCGGATCTCGGCCAAGGACTGCCGGGTGAGCGATCGGATGGCGGCGATCTCTCCCTTCGCCCGCTCCGGGTCGATGTCGACGAGGCGCTCGGCCAGGTCCGCCTTGAGCGAGACGACGGTCAGGGAGTGCCCGACGACGTCATGCACATCGCGCGCCACCCGGTCGCGCTCGGCCGCGACGGCCAGGGTGCGCTGTAGGACCTCACGGCGCTCGTCACCGAGGATCATCCGGCGCAGCAGCAGACCGAAGGAGCCGATGAGGGCCGGCAGGAGGAGCAAGGGCCACAGCTCGGCGAGGGACCCGGTGATGACGAGGGTGAGGGCGCCGGCGACGGTCACCGCGATCACCGCCACCACGGCGCTGCGCAGGGGGAACCCGAAGGCCGCGAGGCTCGCGAGGAAGGCGGTCACCCCCAGGACCTCCACGCCGATGATCGGCCACAGCAGCGCCATGATGGCCACCAGCGTCGCGAAGCCGCCGTAGACGCTCACCAGCCGAGTGCGGTTCCACCCGCCGTGCAGGCCGATCTGTGACCGCATGAAGGCGAAGATGTAGACCGCCGCGAAGGCCATGAGGAGCAGCAGCCCGGCGACCCGGACTGCGGGCTGGCCGACGGTCGTGTCGATGACCGCGCTGGCCGGGAACCCGAGGAAGACCAACCACACGGCGGCGAGCAGCCAGCCGTGCCGCGCCCACGGGTCGGGTACCCCGCCGTCGAGATCGACGTCGGGGCACCGCGGGCGGGGCGTGCCGCTCACTGCCGGTCCCGACCTCGCCGCACGAGGTAGACCGTCAGGAGCGCCAGGATCAGTGTCCACACGCCCACGTTAACCAGTGGCACCCACAGCGCCTCGTGCGAGAGGTTGCCCTGCATGTCGACCGAGTAGCCCTCGGTGAGCGGGTACCGCGCCAGCGAGACGATCCCGTAGAGCGGGGTGAACTTCGCGATCGTCAGCATGACCCCCGACAGCGGGATGAAGATGTTGCCGAGGAAGGCGAAGACCACCAGCGACCCGCTGGCCGCGCCGACCGCCGACTCGGACTTGAAGGCGAGACCGAAGACGAGCCCGTAGAGCGCGAAGACGGAGGCGCCGAAGAGGGTGATCCCGGCCGTCGCGAACCACACCCACAGGTCGCCCTGCGCCCCGCTGGCGACGCCGATCACGTAGATCAGGGCGATGGGGATGCACGCGATGACCACCGCGAGGACCGCCTTGGTCGCGACATACCCACCATCGCGAAGGGGGGTCAGCCCCAGCTGTCGTCCCCAGCCCTGCATCCGCTCGACCGCGGCCGAGCCGCCGACCGAGACGGTCGCCGTGACCGCGCCGTAGACAGCCATCGAGATCATGACGTAGAGCGCGACATTGCCGCGACCGATCTCCTCCTTGCCGAAGGTCTGGGCCGCTCCGAAGACGACGTACATGAAGGCCGGCAGGACCGCGATGAAGAACAGACCGACGTAGTCGCGGCAGTAGCGCTTGAGCTCCAGGCCGATCAGTGTGGGGTTCATCGGGTCTCCTCGGTCTCGTCGGTGTCCTCGTCCATGGCCTCGCCCGTGATGGCCATGAAGGCCGCGTCGAGCGAGGCCGTCGTGACCTCGAGGTTGGTGCCGCCCAGCTCGAGCAGCAGGAGTCGTGCCAGGGCATCGGAGTCCTCGCCGATCGCGGTGACCCGCTCCCCGTTGGTCGTGACCGAGGCGATGCCCGTGAGCCCGCGCAAGCGCTCGACAGCGGCGCCGACGTCCCCCCTGCGGACGTCGGCGCTCACCGTGCGACCACGTGCGCGGGCCCGGATCTGCTCGGTGGTGCCGTCAGCGACGATGCGGCCGCCGGCCATCATGATGATCCGGTCGGCGAAGTTGTCGGCCTCCTCCAGGTAGTGCGTCGCGAAGAGCACGGTGCGGCCGTTGGTCGCGTCCTCGTGCATCGTGCGCCAGAACTCGCGGCGCGCGCCGACGTCCATCCCAGCCGTCGGCTCGTCGAGGATGAGCAGGTCGGGGTCAGGCAGCAGTGCCAGGGCGAAGCGCAGCCGCTGCTGCTCACCACCGGAGAGCTTGGAGACCAAACGGCCGGCCTTGTCCGACAGTCCTGCTCGCTGCAGGACGTCCTCGACCGGCTCGTGGCGGGGGAAGGTCGAGGCGATGTAGCGCACCGTCTCCCGCGCGGTGAGGTCACGCAGCAGGCCGCCGGTCTGCAGGACGGCCGAGACCCTCCCTTCGTGCACGGCGCGTCGGGGCGCCGCCCCGAAGGAGGTGATCCGCCCCGTCGTCGGCTCGGTCAGCCCGAGCACCATGTCGAGGGTGGTCGTCTTGCCGGCCCCGTTGGGACCGAGGACGGCGACCACCTGACCCGGCGCGATGCTCAGGTCGACGCCGGCGACGGCGTGGACCATCTCCCCGCCCGAGCGGAAGCTCTTGGTCACGCCCTCGAGGTGGATCCCGTCGGTGGTCGGTGGGGGAGACGCTGTCGTGGTCCCCGTCGGTGGACTGCTCGTCGTGGTCATGGCTCCACACTGCTGCCGAAGGGAGCGCCCCCACCATCCCCCGATGTCACGACTGCGCAATGACAGCTGTCATGGTGCAGACAGGGCACAGGTGAGGCGGGCATCATGGAGATGAGGGCCCGGTTGCCCGACCGGACCGACGGACACCAGGAGGTACCCCCGATGGGCGCAGCAGTCGAGATCAGCACCGGCACCATCGCACCGGAGCACGTGAGCGGCAAGCACGTCATGCTCGGGTCGACCGACCTGGGGGTCCTCGACGGGACGCAATCCGTGGTCCGCTTCGACATCCCCGCCGGTCGGCACATCCTCTACCTCAAGGACGGCCTGACCACCTCGGGCGCGGTCGGCTTCCTGGTCCAGAGCGGTCACTGCGCGCAACTCGTCCTCAAGGACGTCGACGCCGGCATGTTTGCCGCACTGTTCGGTGGTTGGTACGCGCTGCGCCGCGTGGGTGACCAGCGCCTGGAGCCGGGGACCCCCGGTGCCGAGGAGATCTCCGTCGACGAGGTGCCGGTCGACGCCTGAGCCGCATGGGAGACGATGACTCCCATGAGCAGTGACCACGCAGACCGTCTCGCCCGCGGCGAAGAGCTCGAGTTCCGCACCGCCCGGACCGGCATGATCTTCCTGCTGATGATCTGCGCCGGCTTCACCATCATCGGCCTGTGCCTCCTCGGCGGTGGGGACGGGCTGCTCCGGATGCTCGGCATCGCGGTGGCCGCCTTCTTCGGCCTCGTCGGGATCCCCTTCACGGTGTGGAGGCTGATCCGTCCCGCTCGCGAGCTGACCGTCAGCGCGGATCGTGGGGTCCGCGTGCTGGGCGAGGGCACGTCCGTCTGGATCCCGTGGTCGCACATCACGCAGGTCGACCGTGAGGTGCTGGCCGCCCGCCCGACGGTGGTCCTGCGCCTGACCCCCGAGGCGCAGGAGCGGTGGGACGCGGCCCAGCGCGACGCCCAGGGGGCGGTCGACGCGGCGCCGGGTGGGCCCGGCGTGGTCATCCCGCAGACCATCGCGGCCTCGCCCGAAGAGGTCTTCCGCGCGCTCGCGGCCGGCCACGACGCCTGGAGCGGCAGCGCCTGAGGGAATCGCTGCATCCGTGGGAGGCCGGCGGATATCGTCGGACCATGCGTGTCACCCAGCTGCGGCTCTACCCGGTCAAGTCCCTCGGCGGCATGGACATCGAGTCCGCTCGCGTCGAGCCGTGGGGGCTCGAGGGCGACCGCCGCTGGGGTCTGGTCGACCCGTCCGGCGAAAAGGTCACTGCCCGCGAGGAGCATGCGCTCCTGCGCCTGCGGGCCGAGCAGGTCGACGACGAGACGATCCGCATCCACGACGGGGGAGAGAGCATCCTCGTCGACATCCCGCTCGGCCTCCCGCCGATCCCGGTGAGCCACTCGCGACAGGGCTTCGCCCCGCCAGCCGACCTCGACGTCAGCGAGTGGATCAGCGACCGGGTGGGTCGCCCCCTTCGCCTCGTCTGGCAGGAAGACCCCCGGATGCGGAGGATGTCCGGTGCCCACGGCGGCCTCGACGGCGACACCCTCTCGCTCGCTGACGCCGGGCCGCTGCTGATGACCTCGCAGAGCTCGCTGGCGCAGCTGCAGGAGTGGGTCGACCAGCGCGCCGAGGAGGAGGGCGAGATGGTGACGGGCGAGCACTCGGTCGGCGGCAGGCAGCTCGTGGACATGATCCGCTTCCGCCCCAATGTCGTCATCGACGGCGGCGCAGCCTTCGCCGAGGACGCGTGGTCGACGGTGCGCATCGGCGAGGTCGAGTTCCGCACCGCCGAGGTCTGTGACCGGTGCGTCATGACCACGATCGACCCCGACACGCAGGCCACCGGGAAGGAGCCGGTCCGCACCCTCGCACGCCACCGCGCGTGGGAGGGCAAGACCTGGTTCGGCACTCGCCTGGTCCCGCTCGGCGCGGGGGAGCTGCACGTGGGTGACGAGGTCCTCCCCGGCGTCTGAGCCGGCGTGTCGCGAGACCCGTTGACATCTGTGACAGGCACCACTACCTTCAGCGGGAGTTGAATCTGAACGCAGATTCATATGATGAGCATCTCAACGAGGAGATTCCTGATGACCCCAGCATCATCGTCCCGCATGCGTCGGTCCTTCGTCCTGGTCGCGAGTGGCAGCCTCGTGGCCGCGCTCGCCGCCTGCGGCGGTGACGGGGGAGGAGGCTCATCGGACGGCGAGACCCTCGTCATCGGGTACTCCGCCGGCATCAGCGGGGGCGCCGCCGAGTACGGCCTCAATGTCCAAAACGGTCTGCAGATGGCTGTCGACGAGCTCAACGCAGAGGGCGTCGAGGTCGACGGCAAGAAGTACACGCTCAAGCTCGAGAGCCTCGACGACCAGTACCAGCCGAGCACGACCGGCACCAACGCCCAGCGCCTCGTGCAAAAGGAAGGCGCCAAGATCGTCTTCGTCCCCCACGCCGGTGGGATCAAGGCGGCCCAGGAGCTGAACACCACGCGGGACAAGTTCCTCCTCGGGGCCTACAGCTCGGACCCGGACATCCTCGCCAGCGGCAACGAGCTGACCGTGATGATCCCGCCGTCCTTCGTCAGCTACATCGACCCCTTCATCGAGCAGCTCGACACCAAGGGCACGGGCAAGCTGGGTCTCCTCACGACCTCGAGCGAGTTCGGCCAGGAGTGGACCAAGGCCGCCACGGCCAGCTGGAAGAAGGCCGGAGGCACGGTCCTCGACAACAACAACATCGACTACGGCTCCGTGTCCGACTTCGCCGGTCCTGTCTCCAAGACGCTTGCGGGCAAGCCCGATGTCATCCTCGTCGGCGGCCCCTCGCAGCCCACGGCGCTCGTCATCGAGGAGGCCCGCAAACAGGGCTACAAGGGTGCCTTCATGATCATCGACCAGGCCAAGTTCGAGGAGCTGGAGAAGTTCACCGACCCCAAGAACCTCAACGACTCCGTGGGCATCGCCCCGCTCACCGAGTTCGACGGCACCGAGGACTTCATCACCCGCTACCAGGACAAGTTCTCCTCGGACAAGCCGGTCAACGCTGACATCGCCCTCAACTACCAGGCGCTCCCCGTCTTCGTCGAGGCGATGAAGTCGGCCGGCAGCGTCGACGACCCGCAGGCCATCCGCGACGCCATGCCCGAGGCCGTCAAGAACGTCGACGACAAGTTCAAGGTGGCCTTCGCCCCCGACCAGATCAGCGACAACGGGCACCTTCGCTCCGACGGTCTCAAGGCGGCCTACCGCAATGACAAGGGCAAGTACGAGACCTTCCCCATCGACCAGCCGAAGGACTGAACCCGATGATCGCGGACCTTTACGGGGGTGACGGGTGACCCTTTTCATCCAACAGCTCATCAACGGCCTGGCGCTGGGCGGCATCTACTGCCTGGCCGCCATCGGCCTCACCCTGGTCTTCGGCGTGCTGGGCTTCCCCAACCTCGCCCATGGTGCGCTCTTCATGGTCGGCGGCTATGTGACCTACACGCTGCTCGTCGACGTGGGCCTGCCCTATGTCGTCGCCATCGTGTGCGCCGCGCTGATCCTGGCCGTCATCGGTGTCGTCTTCGAGCGACTGATCTTCCACCCGCTGCGCAATGCGCCGCACACCCACCACATGATCGCGACGGTCGGGGTCATGTTCTTCCTGATCTCGCTCGTCCAGGAGATCTGGGGATCCGGCTTCCTGCGGATGGAGTCCCCCTTCGACGGTCGACTGACGGTCGCCGGCGCACAGATCTCGTCGCAGCGGATCATCATCATCATCACGGCCATGGTCGTCCTCATCGCGCTCACCCTCTTCCTCAAGAGGTCCGTGCACGGTCAGGCGATCGAGGCCATCGAGCAGGACCGCACCGGCGCCGCGCTCGTGGGGATCAACGCCAATGTCGTCTCGATGATGACCTTCGCGGTCTCCTTCGCGCTGGTGGCGATCTCGGCGGGACTCGTCGCGCCGATCCAGCTGCTGTCACCGGGCATGGGGGAGTCGCTCAGCCTCATCGTCTTCGCGATCATCATCCTCGGCGGTCTCGGCTCCCTCCCGGGGGCGATCATCGGCGGGTTCTTCATCGCGATGGCCGAGGTCATGGCCTCGACCTACATCTCCGTCGGCGCCGGACAGGCGGCAGTCTTCATCGTCCTCATGGCGGTGCTGGCGATCAAGCCGACAGGACTCTTCGGGACGGTGGTTCAACGATGACGACCCTGCTGCGACCACGACTCCTCGGAGTCATCCTCATCGCGATCGCCTTCCTCGTGGCGCCCATGCTCGTCTCGGGACAGCCCTACCTGCTGCGCATCGTGACCACGGCGGCGATCTATGCGATCGCGGCCTACGGGCTCAACATCATCCTCGGGTTGACCGGTCAGCTCTCCCTGGCCCACGGCGCCTTCTTCGGCGTGGGTGCCTACATCGTGGGACTCGCGACGACCGACCACGACTGGTCCTTCTGGACCGCCTTCGTCGTGGCCATCCTCGCGACGACGATCCTGGGGTACGCCTCGGGCTTGATCGCATTGCGCACCCAGGGTGCCTACTTCGCGATCTTCACGATGGCCCTGGGCTTCCTGATCTACATCATCATCATCCGATGGGAGACGGTCACGCATGCCCACTCGGGGGTCAGCGGGATCAAGCTGCCCGAAAGCATCGGGCCACTCGACTTCAGCGACCCCGTCGTCCTGTACTACCTCGTGCTGCTCTTCCTCGCTGGTGCGGCGTACTCGACACACGCGATCCTGCACTCCAACGCGGGCCGCTCGCTCGTCGCCATCCGGACCTCCGAAGACCTCGCGAAGTCCATCGGCGTCAACGTCGGAGTCAGCAAGCAGCTGGCCTACACCGCCTCGGCAGGCCTCGCGGGGCTGGCCGGAGGGCTCTTTGCGACGCTCAACGGGTTCATCGGCGCGGACTCCGCCGCGATCGACCTGACCTTCCAGTTCCTGCTCTTCCTGCTCATCGGAGGCATGGGCACTGTCATGGGACCGGTCGTCGGCAGCGTCCTCGTCGCCTTCCTCTTCGAGATGCTCCAGGACCTCGAGTCCTACCGCTTCATCGTGCTCGGCCCGATCATCGTCCTGCTCGTGATCTTCGCCCCGCGCGGCATCGTCGGGTACCTCAATGAGTTCCTGAGCTCGCACCGATCGCGTCGAGCATCACCGCCTCCCGGTCGCGGGCCGGACGGGCGAGGGCCGGACGGGCACAGCGGCAGTGGCACGGGCCAGGACAACGCCCTCGACAGGCCGCACGCCGCTTCGGGTGCTGCCGCGACGAGCGAAGGGGGACTGTGATGTTGCTCGAGGTACGTGGACTCGGCAAGGCCTTCGGTGGCCTGCACGCGGTCCGGGACGTCGACTTCGATGTTCCGGAAGGCTGCGTGACAGCGATCATCGGGCCCAACGGCGCCGGCAAGTCGACCCTCTTCAACCTGATGGCCGGGTTCTATCGCCCGACCGCTGGCACGGTGATCTTCGACGGCAAGGACATCACGGGTATGCAGCCGCACCAGACGGTGCGTGCAGGCATCGCCCGGACCTTCCAGACCACGCACCTCTTCGAGGGCGCGAGTGTCCTGGACAATGTGCGCGCGGCCTGTGTGGTGCGGTCGAGCTCCAATGCCCTCGACGCGGTGCTGCACACTCCCCGACACCGACGGGACGAAAGGCGCAGTCTCGACACGTCGATGAGTGAGCTCGAGTTCGTCGGTGTCGCGCACCTGCGTGACGAGATCGCCTCAACCCTCCCGCAGGAGGCGCAGAAGCGCATCTCGATCGCGCAGGCTCTGGCGACGGAGCCGCGTCTGCTGCTCCTCGACGAGCCGGCAGCCGGGACCAACGACGAGGAGACGGAGGCCTTCGGCGCCCTCATCCGGGAGATCGTCGCCCGGGGGGTCACGGTCTGTCTCGTGGAGCACAAGATGTCCATGGTCATGAACCTCGCCGACCAGATCGTCGTCCTCGATCACGGTCAACGGATCGCCGTGGGCAGCCCGGACGACATCAGGAGCAACCCGCTGGTCATCGAGGCCTACCTCGGTGCGGACGCGGACACGACGGGAGCCACGACATGATGACCATCTCCGACCTGAGCGTCGGGTACGGCGCGGGCGATGTCCTGCACTCGGTCGACATCACGGCTGCCTCGGGTGAGCTGACGGTCATCCTGGGAGCCAACGGGTCCGGCAAGTCGACGCTCTTTCGCACCGTCAGCGGGCTCCTGCGGCCCAGCAGCGGTCGGGTCGAGTTCGACGGCGAGGAGATCACGCGCAGCCGGTCGGCGGCGATCGTGCGTCGGGGGTTGGCCCACTGCCCGGAGGGGCGCCACCTCTTCCCGCGGATGTCCGTGGAGAAGAACCTCACGCTCGGCGCCTACGTGGGCCGACGGGACCGGGCGCGGGTGCGCACGCTCCTGGAGCGGTCCTACGAGCTCTTCCCTGCGCTGCGGGACAAGAGTCACCAGAGTGCCGGCTCGCTCTCTGGTGGTCAGCAGCAGATGGTGGCGATCGGGCGGGCCCTGATGTCAGATCCGAAGATGCTCATCCTGGACGAACCGTCGATGGGGTTGGCGCCGCTGGTCACCCAGCAGGTCTTCGACGCCATCGTCGGGATCAACCGAGAAGGTATCGGCGTGATGCTCGCGGAGCAGAACGCCCGGTCGGCACTCACGATCGCGACCACCGGGTACGTCTTGGCCGAAGGCAGGGTCGTCCTCTCCGGGCCGGCCGCCGACCTGGCGGACAACCCAGCGGTGCAGCAGGCCTATCTGGGCGTCTAGCAAGAGCC
>JAKDKQ010000381.1 GCA_030453295.1 Janibacter sp. | reverse complement strand
CCCTTGCCCGGGCGCCACGGACCGCCCACCTCGCCGTCGAGCGTCGCGAGCGACGGCGAGACGAAGATGTGGTCGAGGACCTGGCTGTTGCCCTCGTAGACATAGGTCCAGCGCTCCGACTGCGGCAGCGTGCGCGGCAGGTCGGTCATCGCCGTGCTGCCCGAGCCCTCGACGACGTCCGCGAGGATGTCGGCCGTCTGGCTGAACTCGAAGTCGTTGACATCGCCCGCGACGACGAACTTCGCCTCAGGGTCGGCCGCGAGCAGGTCGTCGGCGATGGAGCGCACCTCACGAGCCTGTGCGTGGCGCGCGTCCTCGCTCGAGCGGACCGGCTGCTGCCAGCGGCCGAAGAGCGGGTCGTCGCCCCCCTTCGAGCTGAAGTGCACGGCCGCGACGAAGACGCGCTCGCCGCGGTACCGGTACTCGCCGATGAGCGGCTTGCGCGAGTCGTCGAAGGCCGGTGAGGAGGGAGCGATGCGGCCGGGGGACTCGGTGAGCAGGGCACCCTTGCGGTCCGTGGCGACGCTCGTCGCGTGGTCGGCCGCACCCGAGCTGCGCTCGGTGAAGTCGATGTCGCGATCGGTGCGGTGCAGCAGCACATTGCGGATGTTGCCGCCCGGCTGCCCCCCGTCGGTCTTGTCCTGCGGGTTGACCCAATTGGCCTCGTACGTCGGGCCGCCCTGGGCCTGGATGGCGGCGATCAGCTGGTCGGTCGTGGCCGTCGAGTCGACGGTGCCGTCATCGGTCGGGCCGCTCGCGTCCTGGACCTCCTCGACGGCGAGGATGTCCGGGCTGCGCAGGTTGGTCACGATCTGGCCGGCGAGCCGGTCGAATTTGCTCTGCGGGTTGCTCGGGGCGAGGTTCTCGACGTTGAAGGCCGCGACGGACAGCTCACGGTCGTGCTGTGGCTGGGTCACCTCGCGCTCGAGGCCACCGTCGGTGACCGTCGGGACCTCGGTGGCCAGCAGCTTGAAGTTGGCGAAGGAGTAGTCCAGCGGACCGGCGACGAGGCCCGGCAGCGTGTCCCGGACATCGGCATCGGGCAGCGAGCCGCTCGGCAGCAACACGTCGTCGACGAGCACGCGCATCGCGTTGGGACGGTCGTAACCGGAGTAGACGACGCCACCCGCGGAGGAGCGGGTCGCGTCGACGCCGCTGCCGGGGACCACCGGGATCTCGTAGCCCGTCGGGCCGACGACCTGCGCGTCGCGCACGCCGACCTGCATGCCTTCGAGGGACTCGTAGAAGTCGATGGCATCGCGCTCGGGGCGGAAGGCCGCGTCCGCGTACTCGACGCTCTTGGGGTCGTCGGCGTCGATCGTCTGCTGTGGGGCGGTGCGATCCTCGCCGAGGACGACCGGGGCGGGGACCGCGGCGGTGCCGGTCCTGGTCACCACGGGGGAGACGATCTCGGTCGTCGTCAGGTTGTCCCAGCCGCCGGAGCCTCCGGGACGGAACTCGTCGACGAAGCCGTCGACGGTCACGGTGTCGCCGACGGCGACCGACGGCGCCGAGCGGGTGTAGACGAGGACGCCCTCGGAGGTCGCGTCGTCGTCGTCCATGGTCGTGCTCTGCATCCAGAAGCCGTTGCGCGAGACCGCGGTGACGACGCCCTCGACGTCGCTGACCGCGGTGCCGTCGAGCGGGGAGATGTGGTGCGTGCCCTGGATCTGGGCGATGGTCTCGGGCTCGTCAACCGGCGGCTCGCCACCGTCGTCCGGAGCGCACACGACCGGGGTGGCGGTCGAGGAGTTCTGCGGGGTCGGTGCGCCCACGGCGAAGTCCGCGGCGTTGTTGTCGGTGTCGACGCAGAGGTCCTTGCGGGCGACCGACGTCGAGTTGTTGGTCCCGTCGGCGGAGGCGCCCTCGGAGGGTGTGGCGCCACCCCAGCCGAGCCGGTCGGCGAGCTGTCCGTCGGGTCGCACGACCTCGACGCGCGCGCCGGAGGAGGACATCGAGACCGTGCCGGTCGCGTCGGGGGCGGGCAGCGGCGTCGCGGCGGTGTTGGCGCCGTCGTTCTGCTTGACGAGGAAGCGACCGCCGGCGACGACACTGCCGGACAGCTGGGTCGTCTGCGCGGTGGTGCCGTTGGCGGAGTAGTACCGCAGCGTCCACCCGGTGAGGTCGACGTCCGCCTGGGAGCGGTTGGCGAGCTCGACGAAGTCGCTGCGGAGGGGGGCGCCGGAGTTGCCGCCGCCGCCGTAGGCCTCGGCGATGACGACGTCCGGCGAGGCGGCCGTGGCGCTCGGGGCGGCGACGACGAGGCCGGTCAGGGTCAGTGGTGCGGCGGTCAGTGCCGCGAGGACGCGGCGACGACGAGCTGGCATGTGGTGGCTCCTGTGGAGGGCGAGGGGTGTGGCCTCCCGCACCATAGGACCGACGGAGGTGTCCCGCAGTGCGAGCAG
>JAKDKQ010000380.1 GCA_030453295.1 Janibacter sp. | reverse complement strand
GCGACACCTTCTTTAGGAGAGAAGTGCTCTTCCCCTGAGCTACGAGGGCCTGGCACGGGCACCCTGGCTCTCACCAGAGGCGCGATGCGCCGAAGGACAGGGTACGCGTCATACTCCCTTCGGTGAGCACCCAGGCCCTGCAGCGGCGCACCATCGCGACGCTCGCCGGGTCCCAGGTCCTCGGGGGTGTCGGCGTGAGCGCCGGAGCCGCTGTGGGCGCGCTGCTCGCGGCGGACGTCTCGGGCAGCGAGGCGTGGGCGGGACTGGGTGGCACGGCGCAGACCCTCGGCGGTGCGCTGGCGGCGATCGTCATCGCCCGGATCATGGCGGCCAGGGGCAGGAGTCCCGGGCTCGTCGCGGGGTACTTGATGGCCATCGTCGGCGGCCTGCTCATCGTGGGGGCCGCGGTGATCGGCTCCTTCGCGCTGCTGCTATTGGGCTTCCTGCTCTTCGGTGGCGCGACCGCCGCCAACTCGCAGGCGCGCTTCGCGGCGACGGACCTCGCGGATGACGTGCACAAGGGGCGTCATCTGTCGATCGTCGTCTGGGCCACCACCATCGGTGCGGTGGCCGGGCCCAACCTGACCGGCCCGGGGCGCTGGGTGGCGCAGCAGCTGCACCTGCCGGTGCTCGTCGGTCCCTATGTCCTCTCCCTGGTGGGCATCCTCCTGGCCGGGCTGATCCTGACCCTCGCACTGCGCCCGGACCCGCTGCTCACCGCCCGCGCTCTGCAGGTCGACCACGTGGAGCCGGGGGAGGAGCACGAGCCGGCGACGAGCGGCTGGGCCGCCATCCGCACCCGGCCGGACGCCCTCACCGGTGTCCTCGCCATGGCGCTGGGCCACACCGTCATGGTGTCCGTGATGATCATGACCCCGATCCACATGCGGCACGGGCACGCCACCCTCGAGGTCATCGGGTTGGTCATCTCACTCCACGTGGTGGGCATGTACGCCTTCTCGCCCGTCACCGGCTGGGCGGTCGACCGGTGGGGCGCCCGGGCGGTCATCGGGGTCGGTTCCGCCATCTTGCTGACCGCCAGCCTCTTGGCCGCCTCCACGCGTGAGGGCCACTCCGTGGCGCTGACCGCCGCGCTGTTCCTGCTCGGCCTGGGCTGGTCGTGCACCCTCATCGCCGGCTCCACGCTGCTGACGGCGGCGATCCCCCTTCGCCAACGTCCAGCTGCCCAGGGCCTCTCCGATGTGGCCATGGGACTGGCCGGGGGAGGAGGCGGAGCCCTCGCCGGGCTCGTCGTGGGGTGGTGGGGATATCAGGCACTGGGGCTGCTCGCGGGCGGCGCAGCGTTGCTCGTCGGGCTGCTGGTCCCGCTCGGGAGGCGCCGCGGTTGTTAGCGTTGCCCAGTGACCACGACGCCGACGACCCCTGCCCCGGTGCCGGCTGACGTCTCCCCGCTGCGCCGCGAGCTGATGGAGCTCGGCGGCCCCAACACCCTGCTGTGGCCCGCCCGGGACCCGCATGTCGTCGACCTGACGACCGCCCACCCCGGTGGTGTGGCGATGTTGCTCTCCGGCAGGGACGCTCGCCTGTCCGACCTCGTCCGCGAGCCAGCGTCGCTGCTGCGCGCCCAACGTCGCGCCGCGGAGCTCACCGAGCACGTCGAGCGGATCGCTGAGGAGCACGGTGTGCGCACCTGCTTCCTGGCCATGGGAGCCGCGTCGTGGCACGTGCCCGGCGAGGACGAGCGCCCGCTCGCGCCAGTCGTGCTGCGCCGGGTTTCCCTGCGCCGCCTCCGTCCGGGCCCGGACTTCGCTCTCGACCTCGCTCCGCGCGTCGAGATCAACCCCGCGCTGCTGACCTACCTGCGCCGTGCCCTGCGCCGGGACATCGACGGCACCGCGCTCGCCGACCTGGGCCGTGGCGAGGGTCGCGGCTTCAACCCCACGCCCGTCCTCGACGAGCTGCGCCGCCTGTGCGCCGACCTGCCCGAGCTCAACATCACCTCGCGGATCGTGATCGCTGCCTTCCCGTACGGCAAGGCCGAGGCGCTGGCCGACCTCGCCGGGCTCGGCAGCCGTCTCGGGCGAGGTCCGGCGGCGGCGCTGTTGACGGGTGACCCGATCCCCGCTGCGGAGCGCGAGCCCGAGAGCGTCGCCGACGGCGCAGTCCTGGACATCACCGCCGACCAGCAGGATGCGCTCGACCGGATCGCGGCGGGGGAGGACCTCTACGTCGACGCCCCGCCGGGCACCGGCATCGCTCGTCTCGTCGCCTCCGTCATCGCCCAGGCCGCCGGCGAGCGCCGCAGCGTGCTCCTGCTCACCGAAAAGGTCGCCGCCATCGAGGCGGTCAGCGACGAGCTGGAGCTGGCTGGCCTCGAGGACCTGCTCATCCACGTCGTCGACCCTGCCGGCCCCGTCGACCCGGGACTCGTCGTCGATCGTTGGCC
>JAKDKQ010000379.1 GCA_030453295.1 Janibacter sp. | reverse complement strand
CCGGTCAGCGACAGGTCGTAGACGTGCCCGGTGTCCAGGTCGTTGAGCAGCACCTGTCCGCGATTGTGGCGGACCGCGACACCGTGGCGACGGGAGAAGGTCCCGGAGATCGACAGCTCCACAGCGGGTACCTCGACGGTCCCGCACGCGGCGCCCCACCGGACGGCGTCGCCGTCGCCCCAGGCGGCGTAGAGGCAGTCGCCGTTGACCACGGGTTCGGAGATCCGTTGGTACCGGGTCCGGCTCTCGGTGTCGTCCATCCCCGAGATGACGCCGACCTCGCCGTCTGACGCGCCGTACTCCTCGGTGATGCGCACGAACCCGGCGCGCTCCCTCGTCTGGTACCCGACGACACCGCTGGCCGGTCCGGCCTGCTGGAGTGCTGCCATGGTGAGGGTCACGCCAGCCGTGTCCTGCGACTCCCCCGGCAGCTCTTGGGGCTTGTCCAGCCCCTCGGCGTGGATCTCGCCCTTTTCGAGGTCGAGGACCACCCAGGCGTCCCCGACGGCCGTGATGTCCGCGGCGCGGCCACCCGTGAAGCCCAGGTCGGTCCGCTCGGGGGAGCCGAACCCCGCCCCGTCGGCCGGGATCTCGACCACGGTGCCGGTCTCGGCAGAGACGACCATGACATCGCCGTCGACATCGACCGTGACGCTCGCGTTGGGCCCTGCCGTGGCCAGCTCACCGGTGTCCAGGAGATCACCGATCGGCGTACCCCCCTTGGGGTCGAGCCGCTTGGCCCACACCCGACCGGTGGCCTGATCCACCACGGCCAACGTGTTGCCGTGCATCGCGACCAGTCCCGGCTCATGGAAGTCGACACCGGTGTCATAGGTCGGTGGAGGCACCTGCACCTCCCCATCGATGGGCTCGCCCGTACGAGAGTCGAAGGCGACCAGGCGCAGGTCGCTCGTGACGCCGACCGCATTGCGGCCGTCCTGCAGGATGTCGGGACGCCGTGCTGCCGCACTCTGCTTCGACGCAGCTCCCTGCATGACCAGGTCAAAGCCGTGCGCACCCGTGTTGACGCGCGCCCAGTATCCGGACCGGCCGCCCGAGACCCAGATGCTGCCATCGGTCAGTACGACATCGTGCACCGGCTCGCCATCGGCCCGTACGGCGAGGATCCCCCCGACGATGACCAGCAGGGACACGAGGACACCCGAGATCGCCCGCAGCCACGCAGGACGTCGTCGTCCCCCGGCACCGGCGGTCCCCTCGGCCGCGCTGCTCCCCTGCACGCTCATCCCCCGGTCAGTCCTCCGTCCCGGTCAGACCCTCGAGGAGCACCAGGTCATCGTCCGTCACCATGCGCGTGGACAGGGCGTGCTCGACCAGACGTGACTTGCGGTTGCTCGCGAGCTTGCCCGGTCCGCCGTGGAGGCCCCGGATGCCCGCGTCGGCCAGCTTCTGGCAGACATTGTCGAGCTTGCGGTTGAACTTCGTGACCTTCCACCCCAGACGCCCGGCGGCCACCGCGGAGCTCGGGATGGTGCCCTGACCGGCGCCGTCACGCTTGAGGAAGTCCTCGCAGAGGGCGACGACCAACAACTTCTGGTCAGGGGTGAGGGAGACGCGCCCGACCGTCGTCTCCCCGCCCTTCTGCGGCAGGAGCACCTCGTTGTCGATGCTCATGAAGCTCGGGTTGTCGACGACCACGTCGAAGTCATAGGTCGTCGGACCCGCGGTGAACCACACCGTGACTCGCTCGAAGGCGAGAGGGATCCGCGCGCCCGGGCTGAGCCACGCCTGGAAGAGGCCCTTCTTGTCGGCCACGGTCGCGGTGAGGGTGGTGCCGACGTTGGTCAACCACCACCACCCCCCTTCGTGGGTGATCTGGAGGAAGTGGCGGTGCAGGAAGGGGTTGTCGTCGATCTCGAGGTCACCCTCTCGTCCGATCGTCAGCTTGCCCTCACGGGGGGCCTCGTGCAGCTCCCCGCAGAAGTCGACCGTCACGACGCTGTCACTCATGATTTCCTTACCGTCTCGCACTGGACCTGTGACCACCCGGAGCTCTGCGTGCCGCGCACGACCCGGACCATGCCGCACTGCTGGACGCCCGGCGCCAGCCCGACCCGCAGCTCCGTGCCATCGACGCGCACGGGCGTCCCCTTGACCGAGTCCGGGTCGCCACCGGTGCTGATCTCGAAGTAGTCGCCCTCCTCCAACCCCTCGTACTCGAAGGTGAAGACGAGGGTCTCACCATCGAGATGCACGTCGAGCTCGGGTGTCCCGGTGATGGCGCCTCCCGGCTGTGACGGCTCGGTGTGGGTCGACACCGGGTCATCGGCTCCATCGCGGGTGACCCACAGGACGCCCCCGATGATGCCGCAGACGAGCAGCGCCCCAACGATGCTGGCGATGAAGGGCAGCAGACCCACCTGGATCCCCCGGGTCGGCGGCCCCGGG
>JAKDKQ010000378.1 GCA_030453295.1 Janibacter sp. | reverse complement strand
CGTCCGGCATCGGACGTGAGAACCACAAGATGATGCTCGATCACTACCAGCAGACCAAGAACCTGCTGGTGAGCTACGACCAGAACAAGCTCGGCTTCTTCTGATCCGTCCGAGCGAAGGGAGTACCCCGCCATGGGTGCACGCGTCGACCTCACCGACGAGGCAGCAACACTGCTCGCGAAGCTGGAGCAGCAGCACGGTCCGCTGATGTTCCACCAGAGCGGCGGCTGCTGCGACGGGTCATCGCCGATGTGTTACCCGGCGGGGGACTTCATCACGAGCGAGGCCGACATCAAGCTCGGCACGCTCACGGGTGAGTTCACCCCCATCGAGTTCTGGATGAGCATCAGCCAGTACGAGTACTGGAAGCACACCCACCTGACCGTGGACGTCGTCCCCGGGCGGGGGTCCGGCTTCTCCGTCGAGGCCCCCGAGGGCGTGCGCTTCCTCATCCGTTCGCGGCTGATGACCGAGGACGAGCTGCGAGAGTTCGACCTCCTGTGAGCCCGGCCCCCTTCGCCGTGCGTCCGACCGGCGAAGGGGGCCGACCCGCACCTCCCCATCGGACTACGGTTGGTGGGTGACCATCCCGCACCTCACCGCAGCCTCCGTCGACGCCGCGGCCAAGGTCCTCGCCGACGTCCTTCCCCCGACGCCGCTGCACCGCAGCGAGCGCCTGTCCGCCGCGACCGGCGCAGACGTCTGGCTCAAGCGTGAGGACCTGCAGCCGGTGCGCTCCTACAAGCTGCGCGGCGCCTTCAACTTCATCTCCAACCTGAGCGACGAGGAGCGAGCGAAGGGAGTCGTCGCCGCCTCCGCCGGAAACCACGCGCAGGGAGTCGCCTTCGCCGGTCAGCGCCTCGGCGTTCGGTCACGGATCTACCTGCCGCGCAACACTCCTCGCCAGAAGCGTGACCGCGTGGCCATCCTCGGTGGCGACCTGGTCGAGGTCATCGTCACCGGCGAGGTCTACGACGACGCGGCCAAGGCTGCGGCCGAGGACGCGGCCCGCACCGGTGCGGTGGTCGTCCCGGCCTTCGACGCCCTCGACACCATGGCCGGGCAGGGCACCGTCGCCATCGAGATCGTTCAGCAGCTCGGCAAGGTCCCCGACCTCGTCACCGTCCCCGTCGGTGGTGGCGGGCTGCTCGGCGGGATGGCCACCTGGATGGCCGCCCACACCGCCTCGACCCGCCTCGTCGGCGTCGAGCCCGAGGGCGCCGCCTCGATGGCGGCCGCCCTCGCCGCCGGGACCCCTGTGGACCTGGACGAGGTCTCCCCCTTCGTCGACGGCGCCGCAGTGCGGCGGGTCGGCACACTCACCCACGCGGCCGTCGCCGCCACCGGCACCCACCTGACCTCCGTGTCCGAGGGCGCGCTCTGCGTCGAGATGCTCGCGATGTACCAGACCGACGGGATCATCGCCGAGCCCGCAGGCGCCCTGGCGACCACGGTCCTGGCCGACCTGCGCATCGAGCCCGGGTCGACCGTCGTCGCGGTCGTCTCCGGCGGCAACAACGACGTCTCCCGCTACGCCGAGATCGTCGAGAAGGCCCTGATCCACGAGGGACGCAAGCACTACTTCACCGTCGACTTCCCCCAGGAGCCGGGCGCCCTGCGCCGGTTCCTCGACGAGGTCCTCGGCCCGGACGACGACATCACCTTCTTCGACTACATCAAGCGCAACAACCGCGACACCGGCACCGCCATCGTGGGCCTCGAGCTCGGTGACCCCGACGAGCTGGGCCCACTCCTGGCCCGCATGGACGCCTCCCCCCTGCGCATCGAGCGGATCCCGACGGACAGCCCGCTCTTCCGCCTCATCGGCTGACCTGGCGGAATACCCTCTAGGGGTATGCTGTTGTCGACGGTGACACCCCATCAGGAGGACCCATGGCCGGCTACAGCGGCAGCAAGGACGACTACCTCAAGCGCCTCAAGCGCGTCGAGGGACAGATCCGCGGCATCTCGCGGATGGTCGAGGAGGACACCTACTGCATCGACATCCTCACGCAGGTCTCCGCGGCGACCAAGGCGCTGCAGGCCGTGAGCCTGGGCCTGCTCGAGGACCATGTCGGCCACTGCGTGGTCGACGCCGCCCGCGAGTCCGACGAGGCCGCGGCCGCCAAGGTCGCCGAGGCCAGCGCTGCCATCGCGCGGCTCGTCCGCTCCTGACGCGCGACGCGCCCCCTTCGCCTCCACAGACCCCTCCGAGCCCGCGAGATGATGGCCCCATGAGCACCGCGACCACCCCCCTCCCCGAGACCGAGGCCGGCGCGCACAGCGTCGACCTCGCGATCACCGGCATGACCTGCGCCTCCTGCAGCGCGCGGATCGAGCGCAACCTCGGCAAGATCGAGGGTGTCGAGGCGAGCGTCAACCTCGCCACGGAGAAGGCGACGGTCCACCACCCGGCCTCCGTCGACGTCGA
>JAKDKQ010000377.1 GCA_030453295.1 Janibacter sp. | reverse complement strand
CTCAGCCCGCCACGCTCCGGCTGGGAGCCCGTCGGCCGGGTGGCCGACACCGACCTCACCGAGGTCGCCCGTACGGGCATCACTGAGATCACCCAGGGCGCTCCCGACGGGTCGGGGGCAGCGGCCGTCGCGGACCTGCGCTCGCGGGTGTGGGGGCGCATGACGCAGACGATCCCGCCGGTCCCCGCAGGGACGGCCTTCGGGCTGCACGCCCTCGGCTTCCTGCGTCCCGGCACCGCCGCGCAGGCAACCGTCCACACGATCGGTCCGTGGACCCGGGTGGCGACCGAGGCCGGCTTCGTCCTGGCGCGCTGACCTCCCTTCGTCGCGGTCGGCGACACCCATAGTGTGGTGCTCGTGGACGATCACCTCACCGACCTGCCCACCGACATCGACGACACGACACTGGCCCTCGAGCTGACCCGACGGGCGGCCGAGCTGGCCACCCGGATGCGGGCCGAAGGGATCTCCGGGACGTCCAAGACGTCCATCTCCGACGTGGTCACCGCCGCCGACCACGCCGCCGAGGAGCTCGTCGAGGGCGCCCTGCGCCGCCTGCGTCCGGATGACGGGATCGTGGGGGAGGAGGGTGCCGAGGCACCCTCTCGCTCCGGCCGCACCTGGGTCATCGACCCGGTCGACGGCACGTACAACTTCTTGTCCGGGCTCGGCACGTGGTGCAGCGCGCTCGCCCTGCGCGATGGCGAAGGGGTGGTCCTGGGGGCGGTCCACCAACCTGCGGTCGGCGAGGCCTGGGTCGGCGGTCGGGCACTGCCCACGAGTCTCAACGGCCAGCCGCTCGATGAGCTCGCCGACCTGCCGCTCGAGGAGGTCGCGATGGCGACCTACCTGCACCCGGGCGTCCTGCACGTCGACGACCTGCGCGAGCCGTGGCTCGCGGCGATATCCGGTGCGGCGACGGTGCGGATGTTCGGCTCCGGGTCGTGCGACCTCGCCGCCGTCGCCGGCGGGCGCATCGGAGTGTGGGCCCAGCAGTCGGTGCCCGAGTGGGACTGGCTGCCCGGCGCCGCGCTGGTCACCGCTGTGGGTGGCCGGACCGAGCAGGTCGAGGTCCGCGGGCACGTGTGGAGCGTGGCGGGGCGCCCGACCGCCGTTGCGCAGGTGATCGCCGCGCTGCTGGGGTGAGCGCGGGCCGGGTGCCCGCCCTCCCGTCGCACACAGCAGGTCACGTCGTGCACCAAGATGGCGATCTTGCTGCACGACGTGACCTGCTGTGTCTGACAGGACTCGTCCTGCTGGTCAGAGCTTGGGCAGAAGGCAGGCCGGTCCCAACGTCGGTGGAGGTGACCTGCTCGGAGGTACACGACGCAGGGCGCGGCACGTCGGATGTCGTTGGCGGACAAGACCGTCCGCAACCAGGTGTCGTCGATCCTGACCCGGACCGGTGCTGCCGATCGGGTGCAGCTGGCGCTCCTCGCCCGTGACACCGGGCTCGTCGAGTGAGCGCTCAGGGACGAAGGGGGTGACCCCGCTCCGCGAGCACGTCCCGCAGGGTGTCGATCCGGTCGGTGACGATCCCGTCGACCCCCAGGTCGAGCAGTCGGTGCATCTCGTCGGCCTCGTCGATGGTCCACACGTGCACGTGCTTGCCGAGGCGGTGGGCGGCGTCGACGAGGCGGCGGGTCACGAGGGTGACGGGCACGGGCCCGACCTGCTGGCGGATCGGGATCTGCAGCGCCTGCGAGGGGGAGCGCAGCAGCCGGTGCAGGACGCTCGGCAGTAGCCGCGTCGCCGCCACGTCGCGAGGACCCGCCGAGGTCGCGAGCCTCGGCCCGAGGGCCTGCCGGACCACGCGCAGCCGGGTGTCGCTGAAGGAGCCGATGCACACGCGGTCGATGGCGTCGTGACGACGGATGGCATCGACCAGGGGAGCGATGGCGCCGGGTGACTTGATGTCGATGTTGAAGCGCGCGTCGGGGAAGGTCTCGAAGAGCTCGTCCATGAGCGGCACGGTGTCCAGACCGTGGATGCGGGCCGCGGAGACCTCGCCCCACGGCAGGTCGGCGATCGCTCCCTTCGCATCGGTGACGCGGTCGAGCACGTCGTCGTGGAAGGCGACGAGCCGGCCGTCCGCCGTCGAGTGCACGTCCGTCTCCAGGTAGCGGTACCCCATGTCGACGGCCTGCTGGAATGCGGCGACGGTGTTTTCCCGCCCGACATTGGGCTCGAAGGTCGACCCGCCCCGGTGGGCGAGCGCGATGGGGCTGGTCTCGGCGAAGTAGGCGAAGTCCGCGGCTGCTCTCACGGGCACCAACCTAGGCCACGAGCTCAGTGCTGCGCGACGCAGAACTCGTTGCCCTCGAGCAGCAGCCGGGTCGCGCCGTCGGTCGTGCCGGTCGTGATCATGCCGGATGTCAGGCGCATGCATTCGACCCTAGGGCGGGACACCGACAACTACCGTCGATCAGCGGAGGAA